>NZ_ASXX01000020.1:0-60488 GCF_001526505.1 Agrobacterium sp. D14 | reverse complement strand
CTCCGTTGGCGCTTCGCCTTCCACGAGGCAGGGCATGCGGTTGTCCATCATGCGCTTGATCTCGGACCCGTTCGCGGGCTCAACATTGATACCGGCGAGGGCGGCTACAATCTCGTCGGCTTCCACGCCTGGGCCACGGACACCCGCGACTGGTACGAAAATATGCTGACCATGCTGATGGCCGGGCGGGCTGCCGAGCAACTGGTGCTGAAACGTGTATCGAGCGGTTCCGGTGGTACCGACGACAGCGATCTGGCGCGGGCCACCCGGCTGGCCTTCGATATGGAGCGCACCCTTGGATTCGGGAGCGAGCATCCGCTGCTCTATCGACCTCATCGTAACCCAGGTGCCGTGTTCGACCGTGAGCCAGAGCTGGCGGCTCGCGTTCACGCCAGACTGGTAGAAGCACTCGATCGGGCGGCGGCAATCCTCAGGAGGCACAGACCAACCTTCAATGCACTCGCAAAGGCGCTGTTCGAGGCCCAGGCAATGGATGAAGAGGCCGTGCTGAAAATTCTGACGTCTTGAAGCTTATCGTTCGGGTGATGAGGGGTGTAAGGGCCACCGTCATGGCAGCGTTATTGAAGGCGCGCGAGCCGCACGAAGTCATGATAAGCGATCTGGTCAAAGATAAGATCAGCTCTGTCGCAATAGGTCAGGAGGTGAGGACACGCGCCATGCTCGTTCAGCAGAAAATACGACGTCCAGTCCAGTGCGAGATTGCAGTCGACCTCAAGGGTCAATTTACTTGCGCGGCTAAGCCGCGCCGTGTTGTTTCCTGTGGGAGCTCATCGATGAAGGTTACAGAGACTTATTTCTTCTGCTACCTCTGATTTTACATAGGGGTTGGGGAACTCGTTTTATGAACGACGTACATTTTTCGGTTAATACACGACTGACAAGACTTCTGGGTGAAACCTATCGATCGAGTGAAGCAGCCCTAAAGGAACTGGTCGACAACGCATGGGACGCTGACGCCAAAAATGTTTGGATCACATTGCCGGCGCCTATGTCGTCTGATCCGATTATCGTCCGCGACGACGGTTCGGGAATGACATCTCTGGAAATGAGGAACGAATACCTGAACATCGCCAGCGATAAGCGGGCACGTACAGGCGAACGGACGCCTCTTCTCAAGCGGAAGGTCAAGGGTCGCAAGGGCATCGGGAAGTTCGCTGGCCTGTCATTGGCAAGTCGGATGGATGTTTCAGCGGTCGCGCGAGGTCGGAAATGCAGCCTGACCATCGACAAGCTCGTCCTGGCCGAGAACGAGAACGACTTGGAGGCAGTGCCGCTACCATTCACCGAGGAGGATGGAGGCGAAGCTCCTGCGGGCACTACAATCATTCTGTCCGGTCTTGATAGCCGTTTGAATTTCCCAACGCCGGACCGATTTCGAGAAATTCTCGTGCATGAGTACGGCCGGGAGGATTCTTTCAAAGTATTTGTGAACGAGGCGCAGCTATCCGTCGACGATGTTCCTGGTGTATCGCGGGAAGTTGAGCAGATGCTTACGGAGAGCGGCTCAGTTCGATTGAAGTTCACAATCGCGGACGGGAAAAAGGCCCCAAAGGCTCCGGGCATAGTGCTGAAGGTGGACGGGAAGGTCGTCGGGAAGCCAATGATGTTTGGCCTAGATGATGACGAGGAAATTCCCTTTAAGTTGTCGAAACGAGTCTACGGAGAGGTGGAACTCGAGGGTAACGACCACTTCGTAACCGCCGATTGGGGCGGGGTGGTTGAGAACAGCAAAGCGTTCCAGGAAATCCAATCCTATGTAAAATCGATCGTCAAAGAAGGGCTTAGGGAGAGCCACTCTCGCGATATGAGCCTTCAGCTAGCTCGATTGAAAAAGCAGTTAGACGCTAGGCTGAAAGACCTTCCAGAACACCGCCGACGCTACGCTGAGGAAGCCCTCCACCGGATTTTGCAGCGATTCTATCGGGAAAGCGAAGACCGCATTGCGACGATCGCAGAGGTCGCGCTCGACGCCATGGAGCATGACGCCTACTGGGTCGTACTCGAGCGGATAAATGCCACCGACCGGACAGATGTCAGTTCCTTTGCAGCGGCGCTTGAAGATTTTGGTATGGTTGAGCTCTCTGGGATCGCTGCTCAAGCGACCAGACGAGTGAGATTTCTGGACTACCTCGAGGAGCTTATCGACAACGAAGCGACCCTCGAAAAGGACGTCCATAAGGCCTTCGAGACGAATTTGTGGCTTCTCGGCCGCCAATACGCTCTGATGTCATCGAACTTGACCCTGAAACGGGTCATCGCGAACTATAGTGATAAGAAATTTACGGGCGAGCGGGCCTCGAAACGACCTGATCTTTTGTTGTCGCAAGATTTAGCTGACAGTTATCTGCTGATTGAATTCAAACGCCCCAACCATCCAATTTCTCGGGAAGACATTGCTCAGGCCGAGCAATATCGCGATGACTTGTCAGGGACCATCACCTCAAGCAGTCCGTTAAGGATCTTGATGATCGGTAAGGGCTCCGCAGCCTCTATGGACAAGAGATATGGGACTGACATGACGACGGTTAGTTCCTACGCAAGCGTGCTTTCGTCCGCTCGCACGGAACTCAACTGGCTGATTTCATCGCTAACCCGTTTGTAGATCGTCCGTTCGTTGAAGGTTCCGACAGGCTCACCCCGCATCCAGCGGGTTGTGGTCTCGGGCACGAGCGGCGATGCGCCTTCATTTCAGTCGCTCGACCTGCTTTTGTATTCGTGCTGAAGCTTCCGTCAGCTTACCGCAGGCGGGTTGTCCGACTTGGGGTGGAATCCTGCCGACCGCTTGTAGGCGGGGAGTCGGGAAAGCGGCCATTTAGCTGGCCTCCGAGCTTCGACGGCAACGACTCCGTTTTGGACAAGCGGTCTTCACATTGGCTACCTAAAAGCAGACATTCCCGCGTTTCTCAGGATCGTCGGACGTAGCTGAAGATAAACATACTCAAAGGATGTTTAGCCATTTTGGCTAACGCTCCGGCCGGTCTTTTCCGTTTTGGGCGACTCTGGACGGGGCTTGCCGCGAAAATCCGGAAAGTCAGGCGCTACTGCTTGGATCGTGTCGAAACCACCGTCAATATCCCCCAAGATCGTGACACGCTTGCATCGCCAACCGGGATTACGTTGTCAATGATCCAATATTGACCGCTGGCACCGGCATGTTACCTTTAGCCTCTGGAAACGCGGGGGAGTGGACGATGTGGCGGCCTAAGGTGGCCTGGAGCGTGCTTTTGGCAGTTTCCGTATCGACTGTCTGGAGCCGCGCCGCGTTCTGTCAAGTAGCAGACGACTATTTTGCCGACGCGTTCCGCATGGTGCAGGCAGGGCAGCAAGCCAACGCGATGGAATTTTATCTTGAGGGCTTGCGCCTCGATCCGAATAACGGCCTTGGCCATTATTATCTTGCGCATCTTTATAACCAGACTTTCGACAGAAAAAACGCCTATTTTCATTTCCGACGCGCCAGCGAACTGATACCGGCTACCGAGCAGGGACGAGATGCTCTTGTCAGCAGGCGTCTTTTGGCCCGGGAATTATTTGACCATCGTCGAAAAGCTCTTGGTCTGAAACGTAAATTTTTCGAGTATCATCTGAGGTTTAGCTCCCGAACGCATGTGTTTTGCGCAAAAATTGACCAACATTTGCTGCAAACGGACCAGGAGGATTTTCGCTTTCTCGAGAAGAGTTTCATCCGCTGGCGGATGTGGATTGCGAACAAAAAGACAGGAAGTATGGAGGAGATGGAGCAGAAATATGCCCTTGAATGGTCCGAATGGGCCGGCGAGACGGCAATTGCAATGAAAGCAATCGAACCGATAAGCAAGCTGGGTCTGTATGTTCCTGATATAAAGGTCGTAGAATACACTTATAAAGGGATAAAAAACTTCAGCTATATTAGCGACAAACTGAACGCCGAGCAGTCACAAGGTGAACTCAGTTATGCGGATACACGGCTAGGGGGAGCATCCAGTTGCTGGAAAGAATAGGGGGATAAACGATGGCCCGAGGCGTCTTTCTTTTTGCCACCATTTTATTGTTGGCAGGCGATCATCCCATCTCGGCCGAAAGCAGGTATGTCGACATCATTCTCGACATGACCATGCCTCGATCATCCAGCAAATCGACCGTTTATGACACTGCAAACGCCGCTGAACAAAATTGCGAAGACGGAATCGTTCGAATTTACGAATGGGCCGGTGACCAACCCAAAAGCTGGATTTGCGACGACATAGACCCCGCCACAGCGGTTGCACGCGAACTCTTCGGAAAGAGTATAGGAGGAGCGGTGCTGGAAGAGAGCCGCAAACAGTATGAGCAGACAATAGATCGTGCTTATGGCGTGGGCGCAGGCGCCACGGTTAATCCTTTCTCCGGGAAGCCGACGCAACAGGAGACGCAAGTACTCAATCCCTTCGCAAAAGGTGATGTTCCACCTGCTGCTGTCTCAGATGGCGCCACCTGCTCGGCCGAACGCCTGCCCGACACCAACACTCTATGTATCGGAACCAACGAGCGTTGTCGTTGCCTAGTGGTGGCTAACGGTTGTCCCTATCCGGTGATTGTCCAGTGGCATCTCACCAATTCGCAACGGAAGAAGCCTTGGAGAAACTCAACCGATCCGGGGAAAAATGGGCAATTTTGCGGTACCCGTGACGGGACTCAAGAGCCGCTTTATCTCGGATGGTATCCGGAGAACGGCTATCCCAAGCCGGGTCAGCCACAGCCGCGTTACTGAGACGTATCAGAGCGGCGCTTTGTTGAGTTGGCAAAGAGACTAAAGATCGGCATGCCAGATAGAAGTGGGGGGAGATGGATCGGTGATTCAGTCGGATAAATCGCAAGCAGGCTGCTCCAGGTTCGTAGTCGAAGTCGTTATTGGTCTCCCCTAGCCAGTGCCATTTGTAGGCCCGAAGCTATCGGTTTCGCCGAAGCGGAATCTTAATATGCCTCGCCGTCTTGTGGCTTATCCTGCCTCATCCGGAAGTTGACTCCTGCGCCATATGTACAGGGGGTGGCGTTGCGGTCGGGCGTAGAGTCTCAGGGCGGTCGACCGACTGCTTTGCGCCTTTAAATCAGTCAATCCGGAACGTATTCCAAAATCCCCAAAGCGGACGTCACTTGATTGTTGCTCGGAGCATAGCCATCAAATGGCACATACGAACTCACGAAACTAAAGGCGGCGATCATGTTCGCCTAGCTAGCGGGCCATTCGCGAGAAGTGCTTCTGCTTGTTCAAGAAAAGAGGCCATGTCACCGGAGCGGCCAGGTCCGAACATCTTCCACTCCTCTATGGGACGCAGTGTCGCGAGTGCGCCTGCGCTCTTCAGCAGGTCATCCAGGTCAGGTTGGCGAAGACCGCTAGCCTGCAAATAATATTCTGCCCATCGCGACCACGCAAAAATCCACATTGACACGATGAGCCCGTCGTTCCACTGCGCCCAGTTTGATGTACTCGCAAGTGGTTGTCGCACCGCACGCTCTTTGCGCTTCAAGATCTTTTTCAGCATGTTGATGGTTGCCCGTTGCCTGACCGCAGTGCTGTGTGCAAAGAGATACGCACTTATATTGGTAGTTCGACCTTCTCGAGATATTTCGAAAAGCCTTGATTCACTCGCCCGACCATCGCCCAAAAGCACTTCCAATTCGTTACTCCACACACGGCAAGCATCATCTACCTGGACGCGGCCACCTTGAACGAGTGGGGAGATGACATCTTCGAATAGCCACGGCTCCGCCCAACCGAGATGATGCATGTGTCCACGCAATGAGTCGACAAGCCAGTTCAGATCATTATGAGTGAGTTCGGGAGGCAGACCTTTATCTAAAGCCTCAAGCAGTGCCTTATAGACTTCGGCCTTATCGGATGAGCGTGCCGCACGAGCTGTCATCCAGCCGAGAGCTTGAATCTGGGCGGCTGGTGGTAACGTACGTATCAGATTCAGCGACGAGTCTCGCGCCTCAGGCTCCTGGAGACCGGTCTCGATCGCGTTCAATCCCAACCAATGCAGAAGTGCAATATCGCTTTGAACGAGCGAAGCTCTCTGGTCCGTATTAATCTCGAACATTACGGATTGTGAGATTTCGCTGATGATTTGGCTCAAGACCAACATGCGCTGCACGTTCGCGCTTCTCACCTCAGCCGGCATATCCTTCATCTGGTCTGTGGCAATGGCCAATATCTTGTTCGGCGCATAAGTCCACAGGAGCTTGATGGCGAAAAAATCTGCCCAGCCGAGGCCGTTGTATTTCGTTGTATGAGAAAAATGGTCCGGTCGGTAGGACTTGTGCAGCAACGTATCCAACGGCTCCCGGACAATATCGGTGTTGAGAAACGCAAGTGCTCCGTCGGCAGCCTCGGGTTGCCGATCAAATGCCATCTGGATGAAAGACGCCAGGAATTCCAAGAAGGCGGGGTTTTCCTGGAGTTCACGGACCGTTTTGCCGTCTGACCAGGTATGGGCGAGAACGTCGCCAATTATGCCCCAATCTGCGTCAAACCCGGAGAAATCTTTTCCTCTCTTTTGGATGCAGTTTAAAAGGCCCGACCTCGCCGTGACGGAGAACCTGTCATCCTTGATGAGACCGAGCTGCGTCATACAGTCTCTTAAGTGATCGCCCGCCAATCCTTCCAACGACCGCTCGCCGGTCCAAGTGGCAAGAATATCTCCGACTCCTTCTTTCTTTAGGAAGCCTAGGGGTTCATAGCGACGCGGCACAGTGGCCCGTCCTCCCGCCTCGAAGAGGAGTTTGATTGGTTGATTGATGGCGTCTTGACCACTGTGAGCAGCCATTGCTTCCGCCACCAGCCCCGTTTTGTACCGCTCGACGTCGAGCAAAGTGTCGGCCGGAATCGGAGTGATAAGGAGCGGGTAGTTTTCGGCCGCTTTTTGTAAAGAATTGGAGAGATTGAAGCCTGCGGCCGGGAGACCGTCCGGCGCAATGACCAGGATGTACCGGTCATGAAGGCGTCCTTCTCGCAATCCGTAGATCCTGAGATTCATACCTTCCATCTGCTGGCGATTGCGTTCGCAGCTTGCCATGAGATTGTTCATGCGATCGGACTGGGGTACCGCCTCCCCATTCACAATCGCGTCGTCACTTTTCGAAGCCTTGGGTAACGATGTGAATATCAGGTATTGCGCCTTTGCTGCCGCCGAAAGCAGCACCAACCCCAACCCGGCATCCTCGAAATAGGGGTCGAATATCAAGATCTGGTGCTCGTTGTATTTCGTGAGGAGGGTCTTGAACCACTCCGTGAACTGCAAGCGGCCTTCGCCATCGCCTTGATTCCAACGCTGAAAAAATCTGGCCTCCGATTTGCTCGGATGAAGCTTTCCGAAGAGTGAGCGGAGCTCACGATTCACTGGTACCCATGGATCGGCTTCGCGCCCACCAACCTTGCTGTTTGTCACCACGCCGCCGCCGTTGAGCGTCAGCACTGCCTTCACTCGTTCCGTACTCGATGGTCGCGCAGTTTTCTGCAGCCAATCGAATTTAACCGGGATCGGGGCTGAGCCCATTGCTTGCAGTCCGAAATGGATTTCTCGAATATAGTGCATACGCCAGCGGCAACATAACGTCCCCTCGCCGGAAATTGCGCCGCTGAAGCCAAATATCTCGATATCCGTGCTGTCGCTGCGGGCGCGCAGCCCCTCGCTTAGTTCAAATCGATGTCTATAAGTTCCCTCGTCCTCTCGCTCGGCAAACGCGATGCACGAATGATAGATATGATCATCACTGCTGACTGAGACTCGAAACTGAAAGCTCTGATATGCCGCAACCTGCTTTGCATCGAAGCGAACCTCCAATGCTAGCGGCGCAGTTGTCCATCGTACGTCCAGCAAAGATCTTTCCTCGTCATCAAGCCCCGGAAACACGATGAGTTCGATATCTCCGAACCGGGTTACATCCGCGCCGCCAAAGTCGAGACCAGTGTCGTCGTTCAAACGTTTCACAACGAGATTAGTCAACGCGATGTCGTAATTCTCTCCAATCCGAAAAAGCCCTTTCTTGTCGGCCTGTGCGATCGAGGCACTGAATGCCCCTGCTGTTTCATGAGGACTTACAAGGGAATGCTTGTCATGCGCACTCCGATTGAGCAGATATGCGGCTGGCCTGTATATGAGTGCTCCTCCGTCCAGGGCTGTTGTGCCAAGCCGTGCACCTAGTTTGTCGGGGAGACTGAGGTTGAGAGTGCCACTGATCGCTGCGATGGTCTCGCCAGCGCAAAGCAATTCAAGAACCTCTGCGCATCGCTCGCTGCCGAGGTACAGGTTCAGCCGGACAACCTGCGCCTGAGCCGCACCGAGAAACTCGAAATTGTCGTCCTCCGTCGCCGACCAGGTATTGTTTGAGAAGCTATAGGGAAGTACTCGGCCATACAGGATTCGGTTTTCGTTCTCATTGTCCACCCTGATCTGCAGGATCCATAGTTGCAACGCGCAGGGTTGTGGATCCAATGAAAATAGGCGGGCTAACCGGACGTCGCTGATTAAGTCCTCTAATCGAGGAGAGAGTGCCTTTTGCCGGGCGTCTTCTATCATTGTTCCCTCCGAATGGACGTTGCGGCTCTCACGCACAGGCAGCTAGATTGTCTCGTGCGGCTCGGCATTCCGAGGAGCTGTTCCTTGATATATGCTACGTAGAAGGCAAGGGTTGTAGTAGGCCCCACAACCTATTCAGACATAAATCATGGAAAGACTAGATATACCGGGGCGGTTTTCCGTTCTGGACTATCACTAAGCCACCAGATGCGTGATAGAAATCAAGCATGTACGCCAAGAATCTTGCTCACCTTCTTCATGAAATTCTCGCCAGCGGGTCACCATTTGATGAGACGTTAACCCGTTTCGAGCGCCTGCGAGGATGTGCACTTCTTCCGAGAGGAAGAGAAAATGCAGCCAAGCGGCTGACCGACACCGAGGTTGCAAATGCAATCCTGGGTTTTGTGCCATCGTTGCCCGGTTGGGCAGGACACGCGTCGCTCATTCTTGGCGGGTTATGTGCAGTTGGCGGAGGTCGTGCGTCGTTCGAGAGCACGACGACCTTGCGGGAGACAATAGCAGCCATTCTTGCCAGTGATCTAGGATGTCGATCACTCGTCGGGATAACGTTTTCTATCGAGCGTGGCTATGGCAGCGAGGAATACCATGCCCGAGCGGTATTTGATGGAAGGGGTATTAGTAAGGTTGTATCCTACGTTTCTCACATGGCGACTACACTTTTGGCGGAGGGCGCTGAAGAGCGCTACGATCATGACAAAATGCGCGCGATTTCCGGCAGGCAACTTACGCTTGGACAGGACTTCTTCCTACGCCTACGGAGAGATTTGACGCTATCACGCCATCTCGACCTACCGTTGAAAACGGACTGGCGAGAATACGAAACCGAAGAAGAGAAAAACGCTTTTCATAGGCGTTTGGGCGCGCGCCAAAACTCGCGGTTCCTCAATTTAGCCGTTGATACCCAAGCAGCTTGGCCTAGTGAACCGACCCGTATGAAGTTCGAGGGGTATCAATTTGTGCTGTTTCCTAGGACGAAGGAAAACTCCCATTCGATAAGCATAGATCTCGCCACAGAACGGCTCTCGGCGGAAGAAGCGAGAACCTTGCTCAATCGCTTTTTAAGCCTACTGGCTTGGTGTGATGATCAGTATGCAGTCCTTGGATTCGGTTGGTCAGGAAACCCGGTGCCCGTGCCAGTTTCTCTGTCCCGAAAAGGTTTCTCAACGACTTCGCAATGGCTATTTTCAAGAACCTTACCTACCGATCAGGAGCTAAGGCAGAGGCTCGCGTACTATCGAGAGGGGCTTAATGCACGCGAAGCAGGGCTGGTGACATTTGCGGTCCTGAGCTTCTTCAAGGTGTTTGAGGTCAGGGCGGCGCCGAAGCGAGGCGATCCAAACCCAACGATAGAGTGGATTAGGGACGCGTTCCCGCTCGTAGAAAGTACCCTACAGCCAGAAACGATCAGAGATTTTCATATTGCTCGCGACGGTATCGAGGTTGAAAAATACATTTCGCAGAATTGCCGAGTAGCGACCGCGCATGCTTCGGCCCAAGTTCCGTCGGACGCGGACTCTTCCCTCGAAATCCAGAGGCTGTATTTAGCTGCCGAAGTAATACACGCACTCGCTCGCCACTGCCTCAGAACGCAGTATCGCCTATCCAATATCCATTACACTGATGAGTTTTCCGACTGACCGACCGCCAGATAGATTCGACGTCAGAGGTCTCATGTTTGGCGGAATGATTTCCGGAACGGTGCAGGCAGTAATCTTCGTTCGGGTCTTCTATTTGATTATAACGCGGTTTATGCACCGGGCGGAAGTCCAAGCTCGCTCCGCGGCAACGGCTATCCCGCGGGACTCATCCCTCCGAGGTTGTCCGCTTCCCTTCGTCCAAAAGACAGAAGCGGACAGTCAGATCGTCGGCCCCGAAGAGGAAATAATTTCCGCTTTGCGCCGCCATTGCAGACGTTACCGTACAATTCACACGCACTCAAACGCGGTCATTCCGCTTTTTCTTGCTACTAACGACCATTATTAGAGGAGACAGGCAGGTCTTATTAAGCCCACTTTGGCAGCAGACATTCATCCAATGCCAACGTCTCGATCTGTGCACCCATTCTGCTGAAGCGCTGCGCGGATGGCCGCCACAAATGAGTCGTATACCTGTTTGTCGTCCCTCAACGCGTTACGAAGCCCAGCCTTGAGTTCTAGCTGAACGCCTTTTCTGGTACGGCCTCGATTGCAGATGTTGAGCGGTTCGGTTCCAGCGTACGCTCCTGATGTCTCGATCTTGCTATCGAACCCCGCAGCTATCAGAGCGTCATGAATTGCTTTACCCAAAGCGCCATCGGCACCACCGACTTGTACCGACTTAGCGTTGCCGTCCAAGCCGTGGACGGTCACGACACGATCGCAACCGGCGATCAATGTGAGCGCACGCGCTTCTTTGAAGCGGTGCGAGGTTATGTGCAGGTCCCAATTGCCATCTTTCTTGACGCCCTCGAATGCATAGAAATTGTAGTCGCCGCCGGCAATTGAGCGTGCTAGCGGAAGCGTCAGGAACTCGATGCCTCCGCCATGAGGCGCAAGGATCGCCGTAGCGCTTCCTTCTATGCGCCGCACCGAAATGCGATAGTCTACATTCTCGGTCGCGTTCTGCATTAGCTCATCCCAACTTGCATATTTATCGCGCTTCGCCATTTCCCCTCCAAACACATCTTGAACCGCGAGGCTCGAAGCTTCTGTGACGTTGTCGCAAGCCTTATCGTCGCGACCCCTAAACCTGCCATTCGTTAATTGGTTTCGCCGCAGTAGCGAGAACGGTTGCTGGAACCTTACTGATATTCGTCTTCGAAGCGACTTTATTTCAACGGGTTTGGCTGCGCAGGCACTCGACCGCTGCTTCAAGAAGCTTCTCATCGGGTTGCAATGTGCCCCACTCCTTCCAAAATTCTCGCGTAGCGCTGTCAGGCTTCACCTGCGGCCGATCCAACTTAATCCGCGTGGGAAGTAGGACCGCATCGCCGAGCAAAAGTGCTTCGCCCGTGTCGAGAAGCGGAAGCATTGCCGTCAAACCGACGAGAGAATCCGGCATCAAGCGCTTGATGACGTTCTGATCGCTGTCATTTGTAAGCCGCAGGGCAAGGAAGTTGTTGCACTGGGAGAGGATTGTTCGACTGACGTCGGATGGGCGTTGGCTTACCACAAGAAGAGAGAAGCCGTATTTTCGACCTTCCTTAGCAATGCGCTCAAACGACCACAGGGCCTGCCGTTGCACGGCGTCGGCATCATCCTTCACAGGAAGATAGAGATGCGCCTCATCGCACAGCAGTGTAATTGCTGTGCGTGACTCCGCGTTCATCCAGAATTGGACGTCGTAGAGCAGGCGGGCAAGCGTGCCGGTCACGACCGGCAGCACGTCGGCGGGAACCTCCGAGAAGTCGATGATCTTAATGCCGTTACCGGAGTCGGCCCGCAGCAGTTTCACGATCTGCTTCGCGAGCCACCCATAGTCGAGCGCTTCAGCAGGTGGCGAGAACATAAACCCATATCGGCGATCATCGAGCTTCGCTTCCAGGCGGGAGATGAAGCGCGTCAGCTTATCTTCCCAATCTCCCTTTATGGCGGCACCGTTTTTACCGATACCTTTAGCCGTATTGTCGGTCTCCAATCGGTCGACCAACTCCGACATGGCGTAGGGGATTGGAGAATCGACGGTGAAGGTCTCCTTGACAGTAGTCTTTTTCGCCATGTCCAGCGTTGCGCCTTTCAGTTCGCGGACATGGAGGGTGAAGCGTGAGGCCTGATTGGGCGCGTTTTGATCGCTGCGATCCAAGATCATGGACAGCATCTCATCGCGGTTCAAGAGCCAATACGGTAGAAAGAGAGTGTCGTCTTTCGGTGCAGCGAGGTCTCCAGGGCCGGCAATCCTGAGGCGCTGCGCGAATCCACCTTTAGTCTTATCAGCAAGGGGAGCGTACTCGCCATGCATATCAAATACGACGAGATTGGGGTATTTGAGCTTGGCTGCTCTCTCAAGAATGAGGGCGACTGCCCAGCTCTTACCAGAACCGGTGCTGCCGAGAATTGCAGCGTGACGCTGGAAGAAGCGATCACCACTTGCGATCGCTTCAGCGCTTCGATCGGCGACAAATGTGCCTAGCTTCAAGCGCTCCTCCTCAGAAACGTCGGCGCCCAAGATCCCCATGAAGCGCTGTAGGTTGCCGCCCTCGATGACAAAGCAATCGCGGTCGATCTGGGGGAAACTGTCCGCGCCGCGTTTGAAGGTGTCTACCTTGTCACCATCAATGGTTCGGTAGGTACCGATGACAAAGGCCTGCATGTGATCCGCAGGCGAAACGGTCAGCGCGCCGAATTCACCACCTTCTGGATCAGGGAGCTCTTCGCGAAGAGAGCGAGTGACCCGGTCGGTCATCCCGATAAGAAATTCCGCCTGTGTGGCGCCTTTAATAGCAATGAGTTGCCCGATCCCAACGCGCGTCAGCATTTCGGAATTGGTGACGTCTATAGCTACGCGACTGGTGTCAACACCGGCCACGCGCCCGATCTGATCATTCTCCGTAAACTCAAGTGCCGGACCAGTCATGCCGCTAGAACTCCCTTCACAAAACCATCGAGGTCCCAGTAGTCGATACCGGGATAGAAAACTTCCGCTCCATCGACGATGATGCGGGCACCGGCATTTCCACCGTTTTCGTGAAACTCCGCCGCAACTACGTTTTTGTTTTCGATCGCTATCTCTCGCGCCTTGGGGGAAAGCGCATAGGTCAAAATTACGGTCTTCACGCCCGATTTGATGCGTGGCGTGAGATGGGTTTCCAAATGATCATCATTGAACCCATAGCCTATAATGAGAAAACGGTGGGCCTTGTCGATGGCGTCGTTCCCTTTTTCTCGGTGCTTGTCGAATGGACTCTCGTAGCCGCTGCGGAACTTGTTCAGTCCGGGCGTGATGATTAACCGCGGCAACGGCAGTGTGCCTGCATAGCGGACCGGATTACCCTCCCGATGGTACCAGTCCAGGCTGCCGTGAGGCTTGAAAACATTGGCCTTTGAGGCAAACTTGTATCGCACGTTCTTGCCGACGAGCTTCACGTGGCGGCAGAAGCTCCAGTAGCTATCCTCCGGATCGAGTCGAGCAGCGAAATGGCCGGAAAACATAGTATCGACGCCCAGTCCGGCTTCCTCGCAGGCTAGCTCGGCAAGACGATCATAGTTCGTCGTTACGATTGGAATGCCGGTACCTGGTTTCAACAAGTGCGGGATAAGCTTGGTGAGCCGAAGTGTCCGCGTATTGTTGAATACTTCCGCGATGATGTTTGCCTCGGAGGCAGCGATGAAGTCTCCGGTGCTCTGTACGATGGCAGCCTCAAGGGACGGAGTAGGCGCGTGTTTCAGCAGCGCCGCTTCCAGACCATTGGTTTCGATGAGTGGATGGATCTCTTCCCAGAGTTTCGTGTCTTCCAAGGACAGGCTGGCTGGTATGTGTGTCACCAGATGATGCCCGAGCGCGCCCATGCCAGGAACGCCCTCGGCACAGGACAGCCCTGAGCCGACTATCAGAACCAAGCCATCGCCAAGGTGTTCCTGAAGCTGCTTCTTTAACGCACTTAGTTCCACGAATCCCCACTGACGTCACAGCGCCATCCCCGATTGCAAATTACATTGCGCCATTGAAGGGAAGCAAGCGCGCCTTCCACAATATTTCAATGTGCTGAATTGTTCTACGCCGTGCATTATTCCGGAAATGGAATTGGCTGCCCAACTCCATTTGTTTGACCTCACGCTGAATGATCTTCTTGCTTTGGCAAAAGAACCGCTGTGCAATACTCGTAACAGGCACTTGTGGCTCAGGGCTGCCGGTTGCCCGATGCAGACATTCGAGGCAAGCTTTTGAGGTTGGAAAGATCGGCTATAGCTGAGCTACCTGTGAGCAAGTTGTCCGAAGCCAACGAGTTTCTCATGCAGTGGAGATTTGCTAATCGGTGAACAGAGCAGGGGGAGGGAAAATGGACTTCAAGGATCTTTTTACGCATCAGCAAAAGATACTCGAACTGGAGCTAGAAGTAGCGCGCACTCGTTTTGAACATCTCGGTTTACGAGGTAATGCACTCGAGATCGCCTCCCGCGACTTCTTCGAAAAGCACCTACCCCGATCCGTAAACGTGGGTACGGGCGAAGTGATCGCTTCGGAAAGCGACAACGACAGCGCTGGGGCCCGATCGGGCCAGATGGATTTGGTGTTTTCGAATCAGTCGCAACCGTTCCCGACGGCACGAGATATTCCGACACTTTTTTTCATCGAAGGGGTACTAGCCGCTGGCGAAGTGAAAACCAGTTTGTCGCGCTCCGTCATGCCGGACGAATTGAGGAAAGCTCGGAAGTTTCGTGCATTACGTGCAAAGAACATGTCTCGGCTAGTGCAGGTCACTAGCCCAGACGTCTGGGCTTCCTACTATGTTTTCTATCGCCCGTACTTCATAATAGCAACCGAGACGAAGTCGCCCTGGCAATCGATCCTATTGGAGTTGATGGAGTATATCGACAGTGAAAGGGTCCTCCCTCTCGACGGCATATTCCTTCTGGACCAGAACGTCGCCTTGATCTTGTCGCCTCACCAGGAAGCACCGTTCACACAAGCAATCGGTCTACCTTTCCTTCATAAGGTGGGTGCTCTGGACGTAAGTGGCTTCATTATGCCCTACAGCACCGATACTCCTCTTGCCTTCCTCATGGCTTGGTTGTCTCTGTTCAGAACCAGTTTCTTTGAGGATCAACAACCGATCGGCTTATATCTGCAAAACATGGTCAACTCGTCTTTGAAGGAAATGACACTGTTCGAAACTCAAACGCCTGTGGAGGAACTAATGCGCGCGATGGAGGAAAAAGGTCTGTGGCGTTTCAACCTTGACACGCTCAGAGAGAAATATCCTAAACGGTAGCCATAACACTCGGAGACCGACTTGGGATTGAGTTAGTAATCCCCTCGAGGATCGTTGTTTTTCGTACGTTAGCAAATTAAAGCGGCCAGCCGCGTTTAGGCCCCGCCCGTGCCCTAGGCAGAACGGAAAGGATGGCAGGTTTTGGGTGGGGATGGCAGCGCGCCGAATGGCTGACATGAAGTCGCAACCGGCCGATCGGCAACAGGCTTTATTGCTGTCATCCATGCGGATCTGGCGAACACCGATAGCAGCCTTTCTACTTTGGCTGTTGCCGAAACCGAGAAGGGTGGATGACGCCCTGTCTATTCGCTTTCGGTTGCATTACCGAAGACGTCCTGCCTGCAGCACAAGAATGGAGGCAGGCAACTGTGGCATCTGGACCCTGACTATGACCCCGGCAAAATGCATAAGCGTCACCTCCAACATTGCGGCGCTTTAGCATGCGGCGATCAGGTTTTCTTCAGGGGCACCGAATACCGATCGATGAACATCTTAGGAGTGAAGGCATGGGTCTTTAAGAGAGCACCTGATCATCTCAGCACTCGGCAGTACGCCCGACTGGTCGATGAGTGGGTGATGGCGATCGGGCTTCGTCGGGAGGATTACGGTACGCATTCCCTGCGGCGAACGAAGGCTGCCATGATCTACAAGGCCACCGGCAATCTTCGAGCGATACAGATCCTGCTTGGCCATACCAAGATCGAGAACACAGTAAGGTATCTCGGCGTCGATATTGAGGACGCACTAGAACTGGCGGAGCGGACTGAAATTTGAATGCGGACGGCCCTGCGTATCGTGGGGCCGCTCCTTTCCCCTGACAGCACTCTTAAGGATTCAATCTGCTTTGCGCCTTCATTTCGGACGTCGCAATGGCTTTCGAGTTTGCCGAAAGCTGCCGTTCGCCTGGTGCCCTTTTATTCAACGACGGAGGTTTTTTCCGTGCGCTGAACTTCCTAGCTGATCTCTTCGGCTAACAGCGCCAGCTCGATCCTAGCTACTGCGTCATCCCACGACTCGGCCTTTTTTGCAGGCGGGATGTACGGCGCCAGTATTTCAAAACGCTTATGAAGCTGCCTGCGTGATAATTTATCGCGTCTCAACCGAAACCCGAGTGCGGCTTGCTCATACGTTTGATAGCCATTCCGAATGCACGAACCCAACTTTGTCAGCGCAGGGCTAAGTGAGAGTTCCGTGCCGTTGGAGGCCGCCAGACGCTGCCTCAATAGCGCAGGAACACCGAATAGGTAGCCCAGTTCCGGAATCACGCGCAGGACGAACTTCCGCGCGCCGATACAAGTTTTCAGTTTGTCAGCGGGTGTTCCGAGTGCCTCTTCAAGATCGGTCAAAGGCTTCCCGCGCACCCACAGCTTTGTTAACTCTTTGAGATACGGGACCGCAAAGACGCATCGCTCCTCGCTGGTGTCTAGCGATGTGACGTCCTTTCCAAACAGATCGTCGATAGTCTCGGGGCGAAACACTTGATCGAACAACTTTCCATTGGCGGCAATCCAGTGGAAGAACCATTTTCGCCAATCGGTCACCGTCTCGCTTTCGGGAGCGCCGACCAAGTCCTTTGAGAGCTGCTTCATAACGGGAAGCGCAATACCTAACGTGGAGGCGACCTGGTGGCCGACTAGGTCCTCATCGGTCTCCGGCTCCTCTTTTTTCTGGAAGTCGGTGGCCGCTTTCAGGCGGCTCTTTACCCAATCCGCATCGCCTCGCTTTTTCGCACGAAAGCCCGATAGGGACTTCTTCACGGCGCCGTCGAGACTTACCGATGCCAACCGAGCGATGACGTAGCGGTCGATATCGTTCCGGTCGCCTGCCGCCGCATGAACCCGATCGAGAATCGCGGTCAAAGGATCGTCTATCTCAAGGCATTGGTCTGATTGGCCAAAGACCTTCTGCAGCTTGGTCCAATGCGCACCGATCTTCGCGTCCTCCATGTCGATGCCGACAACTTTGCCAGGAATGACCAAAACGATCCCATTGGCATTCTGACCTGCTCGGCCAGCTCTTCCCGCTGCGTTGAGCAACTCCTGAGCCTGGAGAACTTCGCGACGATCCTTGGCTTCGTCGAAGCGGCTATCCTCAGCGATGACCACAAGTTCGCTCGGAAAATTCATTCCTTGTGAGACAGTTGAGGTCGCCGCCATCACGGTTGCACCGTCGGCGCGCTGATAAAGAGATTCGCAGAGCTGTCTCTCCTCTGGCAACAGCAGACCATGATGGACGACGCATGGCGAGGATAGCTCTCCCTTCCTCACGTCGAGGTACAGATGGTCTGTGCCACCCATCTCCAATTTGCTTATCGCGAGCCACTCTCGTTCCTCGTCAATAAGTTTGATGCTCACTTCTCCCAGCTCGTCAATGACCTTATTCTTCGCGCTTACCGCGTTCTGGATTGTCTGAAAGAACACCAAGGTTTTTACGCCTGCATCTGCAGCGGCGGATGCAATGGCCGCAGAGACCACGCCGGAGTTTGGAGTCAGCCTCCACCACTTATTGGCGGACAGCTCCACGGCATCTTCCAGCAATCCGAGCAACGCGTAGTCCTCGGTATTACGGGTCGCCCATGTCTGTTGAAGACCAAACAGGCCCATCGGGACACTCTGGAGCCTTGCCTTGTCACCCGTGGAAGGTGCTTTGGTCTTGCGCGCACGCGCCGCTTTCGCCAACCCGCGAGCGAGATTGTCCACGTCGGCTTGGGGATAGACGACACTACCGCGCAACTGCCGCGTTGGTTTCCACGGCAGCGCAAGCGGAAGACATGGCCGCTCTGTCAGACCCTCGATCCAGCCAGCGATCTCATCTGTGTTCTTCATCATAGCTGACAGAAGCAGGAAACTAGCCCCAGGTACCAGACCAGCGAAGTTGAGCACACACAGCATCGCGTCGAGCGCGCGTCTTCCGCGGCCTTCCTCGGGATGAAGCAAATGGCATTCGTCGAAAATGAGCAGCCCCACATCCTCGAAGACTGTAGGTTCAATACTCATCTGCGCGAGACACGATTCCGGCGTCATTACAAAAATTTCCGGCAACTCATCTTCGTCACTGAGGAAACCTACCTCGTCGAACCGCTCCTTCTCGACCTTGGTTCTCTTAAAAGTCTTGCGCAGACCAATGGTCGTCTGCCCGACCAACGCATTTGTCGGGGCGAGGAAGACAACTTTTTTGTCGCTTAGGAGCGTTGCGTAAATCTTGAGTTCCGCAAGAGTTGATTTGCCCGCTCCGGTGGGGAAGCTAACAGCGGCGGAATTTTGAGGATCCAGGTAACCCTTCGCTACTGCCTCACGGTGATTGCGCCAGAGGTAAGGACGCCTGCGCGCGATGCGACGCATAGCGTTAAGCCACTTTACGCCGTCGATGCCTGATGGTGGCTCAACGCCTGTAACAGCGCTGCTCGAAAGATCGCCCGTGACTGCGAGCAGGAGCGACGCCAAGTGATGGGGACCGGCGAAAGATCCGATTTCCTCACCGAGCCACCCCTTGTCCTCGCGGCTCGCTGCCGAGCTCAAGTTCAAGATCGACTTGAATATCCTGTTGGCCTGCGCACTCTCAATGTCCTCGCCTCTTCGAAGCAACTGGTTCGCAAGTGCTCGAACACCCAGCAGTGTCTTGTAATAAAGCGCCAGCGCAGCGACCTCGGCTGCGCTGGCACCCGTCACGAGATCCTTTGGTGGCAACGTTGCCGAGGTGATAGCGACAAGCTCGCCGCGCGCTAGGGATCGCAATGCTTCGACGAGAGAACGTTCGACACCGGGCATACCCTCCACGTTTAATCGATCAGCGAGTTCACTGGCATCGGCCGTGGCTTCAGCAACCAGGAAGAGTAGCATCGCTGCGATATCGGAGGAGATACCGTTGGCATCCACGTAAGTCGCGGTTACTTGGTCTTCTGCACCGATCCTGCGCGCGTTGAAACAAAGCTGGTGCGCCGAGCCTGCAACGAATGCAGCGGCAGCCCTGTCGTCACGGTTAGGAGATACTGCCACCAACACTTCGTTGGTGATCGCGAGCCGCCGCATCTCAGAAATGAGAGAAACGACCTCCTGATCGTCTTCTAAAGTCCCCGACCGCAAACGGAACCTGGCTGCTGCGATCTGAGCGAAGGCTTTTGACAGCTCCTCAGGAAGGCGCTCACGGTCGAGTCCTTCCAGAGAAGGAGTTGAACGAATCAACTCCGCGGTGTCGGCATCATACATTTGCTGCCACCATGGTCTTCGCCCTTTCGATGGCATTGTCGGCCAGTGCTGCCATCCAAGCTCGCATATTATCCAGGTGAAGCACCTCGCCGCGACGGCGCACTACCTCACCGCCCACGACGGCGCTATAGCCATCGAAAAGTTCTTTCTGGCCCTCGGCGTCGATGTGATTATCATCGATGGTGATGGCGATGCGGTAGTGACGCGCGTTCTTCCAAACGACTGTCTCCACCGCCTCATCAACGTCGATACCCTTCGCCGTCTCGAGAAGCCGCGTGATCTCGGCAGCAAGCTCGTTATCCCGTTCGCCGCTCTGCATCCCCTTGAACTCTTTCCAGATGCGATCGCGGACCATCTTTCGGGCGTTGTCTGTGGCTTTCTCTTCGCAGATAACAACTGAACTTATCTGATGGGTCTTTGGATCGACTCTGACGTGAATGCCATCAAAGCCCTTATGCGCATGGATCATGTGCGGCGGTGCGATGAGATCTTCAGGGTCCTGAAGATTTGCTGCGATCCACGAGATGACTTGGAACATCCATCCATCCCGATGCCAGGGTTTCTTGGGGTCGTTTGCGATGAGCAATTTAAGTGCTCCCGACAACTCCGTCTCCTTGGGGTCCGGTGCCGCAAAGCCCGTCTCTTTGAGAACGCGCCGTACATACCGACTTTGGCCGAGAGCAACCCTTGCGATTAACTCGGCAAGGTCGTCGTCCTTCGCAATAGTCCAGCTACTACCGGCCCAATCGTCTTTGTTGCTAATGGCGCTGAACGTAATAGGCATCGTGTCCCCCACTTCGGTTGTAGGTTGTGACATGCCATTCTTCAACCGATTTGGCGCTATTTCCACACTGAGATTTTTTGGTCATTCGAACGGCAGCTTTCTATGGCTCGACATTAAGAAGCTGCCGTTCCGCTAGCGGCCCCAACTCTGTCGTCGGGTGAAACTTGAACGAATTGTAACTTTCAGATGGCAGCGAAAGCACGCCGAACGGCCGCAATGGGGGCGGAAGCAGTCGTAGATGGTCGCCCGCGCCCATGGCTTCTATTACATCGCTAGCCTCCCGAAGCGGACAGTCCACGCCCGGCCCAAATCGGTTGTTCTGTTGAAGGCGGAAATGGATTCAATTCTCACCATTTTCGCTCCGACGGTCGTATTCAGGCTGGAATTTACAAGAGCCGTGGCCGCCTATTCATAGGCTTCCCAGCGCGTTGATTGTGAAAGCCAGAACGCCCATGTTGAAAATGAATGCCGCCACGCATTGGAACAGGACGACTTTACGCATGTGCCAACCAGTTACCGTGATATCCGAAGTCTGGAACGTCATACCCAGCGTGAAGCTGAAATAAAATAGGTCCCAGTATCCAGGGCTCGGAGTATTGGGCACCTCCAGTCCACCGAGATCTTTTCCCTGTTCCTGGGAGTAGAAGAGGTGGATGTAGTGCATTGCAAAGACCGTATTTGCAAAGAGCCATGACAATATCAGCGTCAGAACAATCAGAGCGACATCCGTCCATTCCGGTGTCGTGGGTCTGGCGACCAGCGTTCCGATTGCTATGAGAACGACAAGGCAAAGCAGCAACGTGATCGCGAGCAGTCCTGCGCGGTTTGCATCGTTACGCTTTGCCGCAGCCCGAATTTCTTCAGGGCTGTCGTCAAGCAGTGGAAACGTGCTCACGATGAAAACGCATGTCGCCACATCGAACCCGACAAGGAGAGCGATATTCCACTCGGCATGCAACGCTGTAGCAACGATGACCGAAAGCACAAGGGCCGCAGCAAAGACCAGAAAGCGTATCGGAGCTATTCTGTTGCCGATCGTCATTTGGTATCCCCGATTCAACCGAACAAAGTTTCGTGGTCTGTTTGTTTCTTTCATGAGGGGCGGCAATCAACTTTGAGGCTTACGCGGCGGACCACCGCGGGAGATGGCAACCTTTGCGGGACGTAAGGGACGAGCGCCGATGGCGTAGCCCGGTTCGGCCACCATCGTGACCGTGCCGTGCGGGACACTTGGATCTTCCGCCTCGAACATTGCTTCGTGAAAACTCGGATCGAATGCTTTACCCTCAGGGTCGAGCTTGGTGACACCATGCTTTTCCAGCGAGCGCAACAATTCCTTCCCGGTCAGTTCGACGCCTTCAATCAGCGTCTTTACCGGCCCTTCATCGTGGCGCAGTTTCTCCGGAATGCTGGTAATCGCACGATCGAGATTGTCTGCTACCCTCGTCATGTCGCGGGCGAACTGGGTGACGGCATATTGCTTTGCATCGCTTATATCGCGCTCTGCCCGGCGGCGCACATTTTCCGTCTCTGCCAACGCACGAAGCAGGCGATCCTGAAGACGCTTGATCTCCTCTTCAAGGATCAGGACTTTTTCTGACGGGGCGACTTCAGGTGCGGGCTGACGATCGTCGGACACTTCTTTTTGCGCAGTGTTGTCGCCTTCAACGGGGTGAATGGACGTGCCCTTGTCCTTTATCTGCTTTTCATGAGGGTGGGTTTTGTCGTTGCTCATCTGAGTATCCTGTCGTGGTTTTTCGTTTGAGCCGCCCCGGCGACACCGCGAATGCAGAGCGTGGGGAAAGGGTCAGTTGATCGTGCCGAGCTGGTAGGCGAGGCCGATCAATGCCACGCCCTGGAACATGAGATCGATCGCCAGCAACAGACCGAGCAGCCACGTGCTATTGAATGGCCATCCGATCAGGAACATCAGTCCCGCCAGAATCGTCAGTGTGCCCGATGCGACGACCCATCCCCATCCCTTTTCCGGTTTGGCCCTCAACCCCAGGATCAGGCGAACCATGCCCGATGTCATGATCAAAAGAGCGACGACCAGAGTGAGGGCAACCGAGCTGAATGCAGGATTGGTGAAGGCGGCTATCCCGGCTGCGGTATAAAGCAGGCCACTGGCGAGCCACAGGAGAAAACCACCCCAGTTCCTGACGCTGAACGCGTGAAAGAATTGCAGTGCGCCTGCCGAGGACATCAAAGCGCCAACATAAAAAACGGCCGCGATCGTTGCATAGAAAAGGTGGCCGGCCGCGATCGCGCCCAGCGCAATGAACAAAATACCGAGGAGCAAAAACCACCCCCATTTCTTTCGCAAGACGATAGAGTTTTCCGCACAAGTGGGAAACTTGGTTATGGTTGTCATCTCCGCCTCCTTCGTCAGGTCGTCAGGTCGGGTATCGGCGAGCCAGCGGTTGAACCTGCCAGCGCGAACCGCAACTGGCTGGAAATATCCACGCAATGACTGTGCCAGTTGAATAATTTAATGAAAGCAAAGCCTTGATGGTGGGGCCTCTGCCCTTGCGAAGACATATTGTCGGTTGTAGCCGGACAATATGTCGGCCGCATCGAGAAATGGCGGCCGCATCGGATACCCGGCGCGCCAGTCTTTTCACCGCAGCTTCAGGTTACTTCACGGGTAGCCTGTAGTTGCCAAATCTCTTCAAACGGGCGTTTTCGAACTCGGCGAGCGTCTGCGGTTTGACGAACAGAGCCACGACCTCTGGATGAGCAGCGCGAACCTTCTTTTCGATCGAGGCCACGCAGGCTTCTATTTGTTCCGTGAACAGTGTCGGATCGAAGTCGATACTGAGAGCAACCATCGCCTGATCGGGGGCGAGTTGCGCCGTCAGGGCGCTGTTTGCATGAATTACTCCGGGCTCTTTCTGGGCTATCCGACAGATTGCCTCGACGAGGGCCGGCGTCGCCCGCTCCCCGATCAGAAGGCTTTTGCTCTCGATCGCAAGCAGGACAGCGGTAATCGCAAGGACAAAACCGATAAGGATGGAAGCGGCTCCATCGAGCACCGGCATGTCGAGTGTTTCGGCTGCGGCGATACCGATTGCGGCAATGATGATGCCGATCAGCGCGGCGGTATCCTCGAACAGCACCATGAATGCTGGCGGATCCTTGCTTTGGCGGAATGCCGCCCAGAATCCGAGATTGCCACGCGCCTTAGCGAAAGCCCGCCAGCCAACCATCCAGGACGCGCTTTCGAAAACAAATGAGAGTGCCAAAACGATGTAGCTGATCCGGGCATGTTCGACCGGGTGAGGGTCGATCGCATGGTGAATGCCCTGGTAGATTGAAACGCCGGCTCCAAGAGCAAACAGCATCAGAGCGACGATGAAGCTCCAGAAGTAGAGCTCGCGGCCAAATCCAAATGGATGGACGAGATCCGGTCGCCGAACCGCGCGGCGGTAGCCGTAAAGAATGAGAGCCTCGTTTCCGCAATCGACAACCGAATGCACGGCTTCACTGAACATCGCCGCGCTGCCGGTAATGGCCGCGGCAAACAGCTTTGTTATTGCGACCGCGATGTTGCCGGCCAGTGCAGCGTAAACTGCAACTCTTGAGGAGTGCCGGCCCTGAATTCGCGGATCGGAAATGGATGCGGACACGAAACGAACTCCTATGTTCGATCGAAGAGAGGACAGGCTCTCCGGCAGTTGTCCGGGGCGTCCCGTCGGTCTAGGTGCGGTCCGATTGCTTAGGCCTGTTTTCGTTCACCACTCTCATCAGATTGAAGAATCCCGCGATAAAGCCGACGCATAGGCATGTGATCAGGCCCCATGGCGAGGTGGAGAAGGCGTAGTCAATCAGCCATCCCAGTACTGCCCCCGCCACGATTGCTCCAACGGAGGCTGATGAGAGGCGCAGACCGTATGCCATGGCCGATGCGCTCGTGGCCGATGCCACAAGGGCGTCGGCCTCCAAGGCATGTTCGGCATGATGGTGCCTCGCTGCGTCTATATCGTGGTCGAGCCGGCGCCTTTGCTCTTCCAATGAGGGGCTACCCCCGGTCGCTTTTGCGGTAGTCTCGCGCAGAGATGGTTCATCGTGCATGTCTTGAACTCTTCCTGTCATCTGTGATCATGCGGAAAAATCCGCATTAATCCCATGTTAATCCATGTCGCGAAACGCATGGCCTGCGGCAGCCACACCCTCGAGTACGCTGGGTGGCAACAAATCCTGCGCTGAAGTTCCGTCGAAAATCCATTCCTTGGGATCAGCAAAGTCGGGAAGGCTGGCTCCGGAACGGACGTAGAGACCAATGGCCGGCTTTTTCTCGTTAATGTAGAGATCATATTCTTGCATGGGAACCTCCTCGTTGATCCTGGCGATGTGCTGCGGGCAGTCACCTTCACCGTCACCCAACTCCAAAGTGCAACAGGCGTGCCAACTGGATAATATTCAATCGAAACAGAGGCATGGCGTTTTCCGTTTTCTGGCACATCGACAATATGTCGGACCGCCGGAGGACATATTGTCCGTATCGCAGATCGGCGCCAGGACCGGGTTCCCTCTGCGCCCGGTATGCCCGGCGAACCTTGCTTCATATCCGGTGCATGATCGCGCCGATTGAAAGGCGGCTTGCGAGCGTCGTTCTAGCGTGCGCACTCGCCGCCCTTCACTGCCGACTGTTATCATCCGCCCTTCGACCTCGGACATTTTGTCTGAAACGATCGAGACATCCTGTCCGATTTTGATGCGAAATTGACTGTATGTCATTGATATTTATAGGCGTTGGAAACTGGCACGCGTGTTGCTGAGATATTCGGGCAGTACCAACTGGCTGGCGGCATGGCCGTATGTGCACAGGCGTAGACAACGCAAATCGGTATCCCGTTCTGCGACATCGACCTGGGGGTGAGTTGGCGACAAAGCGGGATGACCTTCGGACGCATGGCCGTGCGAGGGGGAACATCAAAACCGGAAGCAAACAGAGGAGTCATACGGTGAGTAAAGTTATCGGAATAGATCTGGGTACGACCAACTCCTGCGTTGCCGTGATGGACGGCAAGAACACGAAAATCATCGAAAATTCCGAGGGGGCGCGAACGACGCCCTCGATCGTCGCGTTCACAGCCGACGGCGAACGCTTGGTGGGTCAGCCGGCTCGCCGGCAGGCCGTGACGAACCCCACGAATACGATTTTCGCCGTCAAGCGTCTGATCGGCCGCCGTTACGACGATCCGACGGTAGAAAAGGACAAGGGCCTCGTTCCTTACGCGATCGTCAAGGCGGGTAACGGCGATGCCTGGGTCGAGGCGGAAGGCAAGACCTATTCGCCATCGCAGATTTCAGCCTTCATTCTTCAGAAGATGAAGGAAACGGCAGAGGCCAATCTCGGCGAGAAGATCACACAGGCGGTCATTACCGTGCCCGCCTATTTCAACGACGCGCAACGTCAGGCAACCAAGGATGCAGGCAAGATCGCCGGTCTGGAAGTGCTGCGCATTATCAACGAGCCGACGGCCGCAGCGCTGGCCTACGGACTCGACAAGAAGAAGCAGTCGAAGATCGCGGTCTACGATCTTGGCGGTGGTACGTTCGACGTCTCCATCCTTGATATTGGCGATGGCGTGTTCGAGGTGAAGTCGACAAATGGCGATACCTTCCTCGGTGGCGAGGATTTCGACATGCGCCTCGTCGAATACATCTCGTCCGAATTCAAGAAGGATCAGGGTATCGACCTGAAGACCGACAAGCTTGCCCTGCAGCGCCTCAAGGAGGCGGCGGAAAAAGCGAAGATCGAGCTCTCTACGACGACGCAGACCGAGGTCAATCTTCCCTTCATCACCGCAGACGCCACCGGGCCGAAGCACCTGCAGGTGAAGATTACACGCGCCAAGTTCGAGTCCCTTGTCGAGGATCTCGTCCAGCGAACCATCGAGCCCTGCCTTAGCGCCTTGAAGGATGCAGGACTGACCGCAAAGGATGTCAGTGAAGTAGTCCTTGTCGGTGGCATGACCAGAATGCCAAAAATCCAGGAAGTGGTCGAAAAGATTTTCGGCAAGGAACCTCATAAAGGCGTCAATCCCGACGAAGTGGTCGCAATCGGCGCTGCGATCCAGGCGGGCGTATTGCAGGGAGACGTCAAGGACGTCCTGCTTCTCGACGTGACGCCTCTGTCTCTCGGACTGGAAACGCTCGGAGGTGTCTTCACCCGCCTCATCGAACGCAATACCACCGTGCCGGCGAAGAAGAGCCAGACCTTCTCCACCGCCGAAGACAATCAGAATGCGGTAACGATCCGTGTCTTCCAGGGGGAGCGTGAACTGGCGGCCGACAACAAACTGCTCGGTCAGTTCGATCTGATGGGCATCCCGCCGGCGCCGCGCGGCACCCCTCAGATCGAAGTTACATTCGACATCGACGCAAACGGCATCGTCAACGTCTCGGCCAAGGACAAGGGAACGGGCAAGGAACAGCGTATCCAGATTCAGGCGTCGGGCGGTCTTTCGGAAGCGGACATTGACCGGATGGTGAAGGATGCTGAAGCCCATGCCGAGGAAGACAAGAAACGAAGAGCCACCATTGAGGCCAAGAATGCTGGCGACGCGCTCGTTCACGAGACCGAAAAGGCGTTGGCCGAACACGGTGCAAAGCTTGGAGATGCCGACCGCAAGTCGATTGAGGACGCCTTGTCCGATCTGCGCGAAGCGTTGACTGGCAATGACGGCGAGGCGATCACGACGAAGGCCAATGCGCTTCAGCAGGTGAGCATGAAGCTGGCGGAAGCTGCCTATGCGCAATCGCAGCAGGCGGGTTCGAGTTCACAATCTGCAGGGAGCGAGAACGTCGTTGATGCGGATTACACCGAGATCGACGACGAACAGAAGAAGGCCAATTAACAGGAGCCGTGCGGGGCGGCGCAAGCTTCTCCGCACCTTCTCTGGTGTTGCCAGGTTCGCAACGCTTGATCATGACTTGTTCAGTTTCGTGGACAGGAGTTTAAATGCTCCGAAAGGTTTTTGATCGGGAATGGCCCAACTCAAATTTTTAACCGGAGCAAGATGTGAAAAACCCATATGAGGTGCTCGGTGTCAGCCAATCCGCGTCTGCGGCGGACGTTCAGTCCGCATATCGTAAGCTTGCGAAAAAGCTGCATCCCGACCTGAACCCCGGCGACAAAGCCGCGGAAGAGAAGTTTAAGGAGGTTGCGGGAGCTTACGACCTACTCAGCGATGCAGAAAAGCGGAAACGCTTTGATGCCGGAGAGATCGACGAGAGTGGAGCAGACGTCCGCAAAATTCATATTACCGGGACTACGCGCATTCGGATGGCGGCCATCCCTATATGGATATGTCCGGTTTTGCCGACTTCATGGATGGCGACGATGCATTCGCCGAATTGCTCAGGCGCGGGCAGCGCAGTCGTACCAACCGGCGCGGCGAGGATCTGCACTATACCCTGGCGATCTCCTTCGTTGAATCGATCACCGGTGCCAGCAAACGCTTGACATTGCCGGGCGGTGGCACGTTGGACGTCGCCATTCCGGCCGGTCTTGTCGACGGCAAGACCCTTCGCCTCAAGGGCAAGGGCGCGCCGGGGGCAGGTAACGGCGGTCCCGGTGATGCCCTCATCCAGATTGAAGTCCTGGCTGATCCCCGGTTCCAGAGAGACGGCGACGACATTTCCGTCGAGTTGCCGATTTCTCTGACCGAAGCCGTACTGGGTGGAAAAATCCGTGTGCCAACTCCGACCGGCGACGTATCCATGGCGATACCGAAGGGTTCGAATACGGGTACGAAGCTGCGCCTGCGTGGCAAGGGTGCACCAAAACGCGGGGGCGGGCATGGAGACGAGTTCGTCAAGCTAAAGGTTGTCCTGCCCAAGCATGGAGATCTGGAGCTTGAGACTTTCGTGTCGAATTGGGCCGCTGGAAAAGACTTCAACCCACGCGAGGACAGGTCATGATTATCACAAAGAAGGAGCTCGTCATTCGCTCGGGTGTGCAGGTGCAGACCTTGGAATTATGGATCGAGCAGGAATGGGTCAAGCCGGAACAAACATCCTCGGGACCTGGCTTTTCGGATGCGGACATCGCGCGGGTCCATCTCATCCGCGATCTTACGGAAAACGTAGGGGCAAATGACGCAGGTGTCGATGTTATTTTGCACCTGCTCGATCAGTTACACGGCATGCGGCGGGCTTTCGAACACCTGCAATTGCATTTGAAAAAAGATGCTGAAGACGACCGGCGCCCTTCTTAGGGCGAAAGGCATCGGGAAGTCCGGCAGTGCCGAAATGTTCGATACAAGTGTCTTTAAGGGGTGGCAATGCCGGAATCTGAACTCAATGATACACCAGACCGTATGAAAGACCCGGAGTTTGGACCGTGGCTTGCCCAGGCTTCGATCCTCGTCGTCGATGACGAACCTGGCATGAGAAACTTCCTGATGAAGACCCTCGGTCCTCGCTGCAAGCTGATCGAGGAGGCGGAAAATACGGCCGAAGCATCCCGTAAGATCGATGTGACACATTATGATGTCGTCATCCTCGACAATATCATGCCCGATAAAAATGGTCTCGACTGGTTGGCGGAGCAGCGGGCAACCGGTTTTTTTGCTGATGTGATCCTGATGACCGCCTATGCGGATCTGGACACCGCGATAAGCGCCGTCCGTGTCGGTGTTGTTGATTTCGTTCTGAAACCTTTTCGATCGAACCAGTTGTTGAACTCGATCGCACGCTGCCTGGACCGCAGCCGGCTGCAGCGTGAAAACGACGTCCTGCGACATCAATTGAACTTTCCTGCCCACCAGGTCTATCTTCGCAACAATTTCGTCGGAAAGTCTCCCGCAACCGAAAAGGTGCGCTCGATGATTTCCCGCGTTGCCCCGATCTCGACATCGGTGCTGCTGACGGGACCATCAGGGACCGGCAAGGAGGTCGCGGCCCGCTCGCTACATTCACTTTCCGGGCGGGCCGACAAGCTGTTCGTGCCGATCAACTGCGGCGCTATCCCTGCGGACATGATCGAGAGCGAGCTGTTCGGCCATTTGAAGGGAGCCTTTACTGGAGCGAACAGAACCCGCGAGGGATTGTTTTTACATGCCCAGGGTGGCACGGTCTTTCTCGACGAGATCGCAGATCTGCCCTATCAGTTGCAAAGCAAGCTGTTGCGCGTGCTCGAGGATCGGCGCGTAAGGCCCGTCGGTTCCGAGAGAGAAATTCCCTTCGATGCCAGATTCATCTTTGCAACCAATGCCGACCTGGAGAAGCGCGTTGCAGAAGGTGGGTTTCGCGCCGACCTCTATTTCCGTATCAACGTCGTTCAGATCCAGTTGCCGCCGCTCAAGGACCGCGGTAACGACGTCCTGGAACTGGCCGCGCTGTTCATGCGCGAGGTGGTCCAGCAAGTTGGCATGCCGGCGGTCGAGATCGATGACCGCATCCGTTCCTATCTCCTGCGATATGACTGGCCAGGCAACATACGAGAGCTTAGAAACTTCATCGAAAGGGCCGTGATCCTGGGGGCTTTTCCTGATGAGGCCGAGAGATCTCCCCTGACACATGAAGATGCGGGAGGGCTGAGCCTGGCGGAAATCGAAAAACGTCACATTCTTTCCGTGCTGCGTGAGGTGGGCGGCGACCGTGAGGAGGCTGCTCGACGGCTAGGGATTTCCCGGAAGACGATCGACCGGAAATGTGTAAGCTGGAATGGATGAGGTTCAACACAACATCCCGAAGAAAAAGGCGTCGGTCCGCTATCGACTTCTGGCCACCGCGCTCGTACCGATGCTCGTTATCCTGCCCATTCTACTGGGTATCGCGATTTATCGTTGGAATGAGCGGTTTGACGCACTCGCGATTTCGAAAGTCAACGACGACTTGACCATCGCCCATTTTTACGTGGACAGGATGCTGGCTGCGACGGAGGAAAGACTTTCCGCCGTCAGTCAGTCCGCCCGGTTTCGCGATCTTACGGCGAGTGGCTCCACGTCGAATGCAGACCTCAATCTCTTCCTGAAGGAAGTCGCCGGTGATCGCGGCCTGGATTTTCTTTATCTAATCGACAGCTCGGGCAATGTTCTTGCAAGCAGTCGGCCGCTTGCGACTGTTTCACCCCGTTGGGACTGGCCTGTTGTTAAGGCAGCACTCGATGGCAAACGCTCTGCCGGTTTCGACGTGTTCGACCAGACAGAGCTTTCCGCGCTTACACCGGACATTGCCGAGCGGGCTCGGATCTCTCTCATGTCCTCAAGCTCGGACGCGATGCCCAGCGGGCAGGAAGAGACCCGTGGTCTCGTTCTCCACGCCGCTACGATGGCAACCCGTGGAAGCGGCGAGCGCGGAGCATTGGTTGGCGGGGTGCTACTGAACAACAACACCTCATTTATCGATGCCATTAACCAACTGATCTACGTCGAAGCCAGCCTGCCATCCGAAAGCCGTGGAACCGCGACAGTATTTCTGTCCGACGTCAGGATTGCTACCAATGTGGATCTATTCGACGGGCGGCGCGCGATAGGCACGCGTGTATCGAAAGATGTGGGGGAAGCGGTCCTCAAATACGGGCATACATGGAAGGAGCAGGCTTTCGTCGTCAATGACTGGTACATTTCGGCCTATCAGCCATTGCTGGACACCAACAACCGCCGCGTCGGCATGCTCTATGTCGGTTTCCTTCAAAAGCCCTTTACGGATGCCAAGCGCGAGGCCGTGATGGCAATCGTGATTGCCTTTGCGATTTCAGTTGCAGCCACAGTGCCCCTTTTCCTTGTTTGGGCAAGTAATATCTTCCGGCCCCTTGAAAGGATGACCCGGACGATCGGTCGGGTAGAGATGGGGGATCTCTCGGCACGAACGGGGCTCCCTGAAATGACCGACGAAATTGGCCAGGTTGCGTCGGAACTGGACCATCTGCTCGACCAGGTTCAGGAGCGGGATGCAGAGCTGAGGTTATGGAATACTGAGCTTAATCAGCGTGTCGAGGAGCGCGCCAGAGAATTGCAAACGGCGAATGAACAGCTTGAGACAACGACCAAGCAGTTGATTATGTCAGAAAAGCTCGCGGCGATCGGTGAGATTACGGCTGGCGTCGCCCATGAGATCAACAATCCCATAGCCGTGATACAGGGCAACCTCGAAGTCATCCAAGGCATGATTGGATCCGATGCCGATAAAGCCAGAGACGAGTTCAAGCTGATAGACCAGCAACTTATGCGTATCAGCGAGATGGTCACCAATCTGCTCAGGTTTTCGAAGCCGCAGGAGTATGCCGGTGTCCTTGAACGCTATCTGCCTTCTGATGTTGTCAATGACACCCTGCCGCTTGTTCATCATCTCCTGAAGAAAACCACGATCATGGTTGAACGTGACGACCGCGCATCGAGGCTCATCGCGATGCGCCGTACAGAATTGCAACAGGTATTGATTAATCTGATTGTCAACGCGATCCACGCCATGCCGCAAGGAGGCGAATTGCATATCGAGACGCTTGATTCCGAAATTGAAGCAACGCCGGGCGTCGAAATTAAGGTCTCTGACACCGGAATTGGCATTGAACCCGAGGTAGCGAAGAAAATATTCGATGCCTTCTTTACGACGAAACGCCGCGAGGGCACAGGCCTTGGCCTTTCGATCTGTCAGATGCTGGTGACAAGGCAGGGCGGTACGATATCGGTGCGAACGGCGCCAGGCCAGGGGACAACGTTTACGGTCTGGCTCCCTGAAGCCATATGACCGGCCGTACCCGGCCGACGACCACTGTGCGGATGTGGGTTAGATCTGTTACGACCGGAGAGGGGCTATTCGCACCTACTCAGGCGAATACCGCCTCGATGTCCCCAGCAAGAAGACGTTGGGGAACCTGGGTGAGATGCCAGACATCACCCACTCGGTCGAAGACCCAGATCATATCGTAACGATCATCCGGCCAGTCGGGAACCTGCTCGCTTGGAGGAACCAGAATCCGCGCCATTGGCGGGATGTTTTTGTGTTCCCATGCAATCAGCACAGTGCCATCGCAAGAGATGACCGCGTTGACAAGTTTGTCGAGCTCGTCTTTGCGAAATGAGCTGTCGATCCCTCCGGAAATCTGGAGATAGGCTGCGAGAGGCTCGATCGTCTGATATGGTCGTTTGCTGTGTTCGTCTTCTTCATGACCGGCACGGGCGGCGAACAGGTGGTCCGGGCGCATCAGCGGTGCTTGCGGGTCGGCAGTGCGTGGTGCGAAGAGTTGCACCAGTGCGCCGGCCCGCTGCCAGCCCCGTGGCGTCAATGATTTCGGGTCCGGCTGCCCGCTCGGGTCGACGCCTCCGGTTCCGTGGCCATCCGGTTTCTCCGCGTGACGCACGACGAGAATTTTGGTTGTTGCCATGCTGCTTATCCCGTTCATTGCCTCTTGCGAGGCCGTCCAGTGAATGTTGCTTCCGGATGATGCGTTCCGTGTTGACCGGCCCAGTTGGGCCGATCAACACGCCACTGGTGTCAGTTGTATTCTTCCATTGCCGCCCTCCAGACGCTTTCACTTCGGCCTAAGGCAGATAAGCGAAAAAGCCCGTGGGGGCGCCGCCGAAAGCGGAAAAACCGCCCGGACCGGTTGTGGCCAGGGCAAAAAATCCTCCTGCCATGGTCCCGTTTTTCAGAAGCTCGGTCATATTCCCCCTGTGTGCGTCATAGCCTGTCGCGAGGCACCAGAGGCCCAGCAACACGCCGGCAGTATGCACCGGATAGCCTATGACGACGGCAACACCGCCGACAAGTTCACACACTGCAATCAGATAGGCGAAAAACGACGCGTCGGGTAATCCGAGCGCCCGGAGCCCTGGCACCAGTTTGGCTTCATCACCGCGGAGCTTCAGTACACCCCACACGATGAACGGAACGCCCAGAAACAATCGAGCAATGAGAAGACCTACATCATACATCAAGCTTCACCACGCTGGTTGTTCACAGAGGGACCGGTCGGCCCGAGGGCTCTTCTTCCAGGGTCACGGCGATGTCTGCATTCGCGGAAAGACGAACTTTGTCACCCTCGACACCGGCGACGAACCCGAGTTCGATATAGTGATGATGTCCCTTGTGATGTCCAAAATTGTCGCTTTTGCTCAGCTTGATACGGTTGCCTTCTACTTGGTCGACTGTGCCAACATGCACGCCGTCGGCGCCGATGACTTCCATGCCTTCTCTGATCTTGTCGCTCATTTCAGTTCTCCTTTGCTAAATACAGGTTAGATGCTTCAGTGTGCCCTGAATCTCCGGTATGCCGGAGCATATTCAGGACAATTCCTCCAAGTGTCGTGCGCCGCCACAGAAAGCCGAAGACTGTTTCCAGATGTTCATTTTCGGCAGGCCGACATTAATTCGTCACGGTGCCTTATCGAATAGAGCATCGACGTATTCCCAGTTCACCAGATGCTCCAGGAAGGCTTTGAGATAATCAGGCCGACGATTGCGGTAATCGATGTAATAGGAGTGCTCCCAGACATCGCAGCCGAGGATCGGCATGGCACCATGCACGAGCGGGCTCTCACCATTCGGCGTTTTGGTAACGGCGAGCTTCCCGTTTTCAACGGCAAGCCAGCACCAGCCGGATCCAAACTGGCCGACGCCCGCCGCCACAAAGTCTGCCGTCAATTTCTCGACCGAGCCGAAATCACTTATAATCTGCTTCTCCAGCCGCCCCGGAATCGGACCGCCGCCCTTTGGTGTCATCCACTTCCAGAAATAGGTGTGGTTGAGGTCCTGACTGGCATTGTTGAAAAGAGGCACGTTCTTACCGAACGATCCGGTCACCACCTCTTCGAGGCCGAGACCTTCCCACTCCGTCCCTTTGATCAGTGAATTAAGCGCATTCACATAGGCGGCGTGATGTTTGTCATGATGATATTCGAGTGTCTCCCTGGACATGTGCGGCGCCAGGGCATCATGGGGGTAGGGCAGGTCTGGAAGGGAAAATGCCATCGAAATCTCCTGTCGACTGAAGAAAGGCGGCAGCGACGACGGTCAGGTCACCGGTGCGGGGACAAATCTGGAACGACCCATCACAATGGAAGCCCGCGCCAACATCAACGCATCTCACTGTGATCGAAAAAGGGGAAGCAATACGCATGCCAAGTATATTCGTATTAAATATCAGTTAGTTGCATCGTCGTTCATCGGGAGTTGCGACAAATTGGCGAACACCCTTCGGACAGATTGTCATCTTGCTGGGAACCTTTTGGGTGAGGACCATATCCGCTGGCTACGCTTAATACAGGAAAGCAGTTTGAGCATTCCGTCTTTATGCGCCCTATGCTGGCTGGCGCACCAACATCTTCCAGCCGGGTCTGATTTCGGAAGTCAAGATCGTCTCCATGCCGGCGACTGGACCTTGCAGGCACCGGCACATCGGCTGGGCCAGTTCTTCCATTTATTCGGAAGCTCTATCCGTTATGACAGATCCTTTCCGGACATTATCGGGCACCAGCCCCAGCGTATCGTTGTGACGACGACTTCAACGTATTGAACTCAAGAGTTTGAATTGCAGCTACGCGATCGGGATCGGTTTTCGGTCGCGCTCGACAACTTGTCCAATCAAATGCGGACAAGTTGACTTGGTGGCGTTGAAGTTAAAGTTAACACATTGATATTATTTTATATTGTAATTGGCATGATCATTGCTTCGGAGATTTCATCGTAGACCGGCGCACTTCGAACAAAGCCAAGCGTACTGTCGAAAAGCAGGGGTACGCGTGCACTCGCTAAGGCTGTCAACAGAAGTGCGAGCGATGCGGAATATCAGTACCGGCGAGTATCGCGCCGCGCGGTGTTCCGGCCGGGAGGCGATCGACCCGACAATCGAAGGGCTCTGCAAAAATACAAACGGCCCGAATGAGCGACCAGATGGACGAGGAGATAGCGATGAACCTGCAACGGCTACAAACCAAAGATGCTTATTCCGATTTCGAAATTCATGAGAATAATATTGATCCTTCCTTCGATGCCTTGGGGAATGTCCACGATCCGGCGAACATCTGGACCCTAGGCGTCGTAAACATCACCGATATCAAATATGTATATGCGTCAGTCGCGGAAAATAGAAACGTCTACGGCAAATGGTTCAAGATCCCAGTGACCGGCAAGACTTGCGACACGAACTACGATGAGTGCATCGCAAATGGCGGTTGGAATGCAATACTTGCTCGCGCGAATAACTCATCGGTTTTCAATATCCGGCTGGCGACCGAACCCAATGAGTTTGGCGTAGCCACCGGAACGGAATTTCTCGATATCAAACCTGACCAGCGATTTGAAGGTGGCCTTCTCGGGATATGCTAGCGAACGAACGCCGCATATTGGCGCGTGCGGGATGCTGGACCCCGCTCCGACCGCAGTGCCGTCTACTCCTCAATAACGTTGCACGACCGGCCTCAGGAGATAGCTATATGACCGCAGTAACGATCGAGCAGCTTTCTAAAGACATGCAAGCCGCTATACAAAATCTTGAAGAATCGGGCCTGGTTCCGCAGTCACGGGATCAGCCCCTGAATGCCAATGATCTGCTCTTCTATCTGACAGGAACCTCCATGCCGATGGCGGATTTTCTGCATCAGCATGGTTTGTTTCTCGACAATCGAGGTCTCAATTTCGACCTGACGCAATTCGATGCGATAAAACAGACCGCGAACAAGATCATCGCGGAACGGCAGGCAGGTTATCTCGACGGCACCTGGAAAAAGTTCGATCTCTCCACCGATGAGGACATCGACACCAATGGCGGATATATCCTGACCGCGATTGCGGCCCTTGAGATCCTGTACGGGCAGCCGACGGGCTAAATCGGCTTAACCGACAGGACTATTTGTCTTCCCTGTACCGACATATTGTCCGAAACTTCGTCGAGTGCCTCGCGCAATATATTGATTTTGATAATTTATTTCGTTTGGCACAGAGGTTGCACAGCGTTCCGCAAACCCGGAGTATTTCCCATCGAAGGAGCGCGTTCATGTCCGATCTGATCGTGATTGTTTACCCGACCGAAGACAAGGCGGAGGCCATACGGGAGAAACTTCTGAACCTTCAGAAGGAGTACCTGATCGAGCTTTCCGACGCGGTGATCGCGGTCAAGCAGGGTAATGGTAGGGTCAAGCTCGTACAACTGATGAATACGACAGCGATCTCGGCCGTGTCCGGAGGCTTCTGGGGATTGCTGATCGGATCGATTTTCCTGATGCCTCTACTGGGAGCTTCCATCGGTGCGGCCTCCGGCGCTCTGAGCGGCGCATTGAGCGACTACGGCATCAATGATGGTTTCATGAAGGAACTTGCGACCAGTCTGAAGCCTGAAAACGCCGCACTGTTTCTACTGATCCGCAAGATGACCGCAGACAAGATTCTCGATGAGCTCAAGGGAACCGGCGGGACGGTCCTTAGAACATCACTGGATCACTCGAAAGAACAGGCACTGCGCGACGCGTTGGCAGCATCCCCGGCTCTGGCAGGTTCGGCTCACACCGATACGCCAGCCGCAACCTGACGTCACCTGTTCCGATCATTGAAATCGTCGTTGTAAGGGGTGATAGACCATGAATATCGAAAAATTCACGGACCGCGCGAAGGGCTTTATCCAGTCGGCCCAATCGCTTGCCATGCGGGATGGAAATCCACAATTCAACAGCCTGCACCTTCTGAAGGTGTTGCTGGACGACAATGAGGGACTTGTCGCAGGCCTTATCGACCGTTCGGGCGGCAACGCGCGGACCGTTCATGCCGCGACCGAGGGCGCTCTTGAGAAATTGCCGAAGGTCTCCGGTTCGGGTGCTGGGCAGGTCTATATGGCCTCCGAACTTGCCCGTATATTCGACGCTGCGGAAAAGATCGCGGAAAAGGCCGGCGACAGCTTCGTGACGGTGGAACGCCTGTTCCAGGCATTGGTCGAGGACCGTGGCAGTGATGCGGGGAAGGTTCTTTCCGATACTGGTGTGAACCTTCAGGCGATCACGGCAGCGATCAGCGCGCTTCGCAAGGGGCGGACTGCGGACAATGCCTCGGCCGAAAACGCTTATGACGCTTTGAAAAAATACGCCCGCGATCTAACAAAGGCAGCGCGGGACGGAAAACTTGACCCAGTCATTGGCCGCGATGAGGAAATCCGTCGAACGGTTCAGGTGCTCTCGCGCCGGACCAAGAACAATCCCGTCCTTATAGGCGAACCCGGCGTCGGCAAGACTGCGATCGTTGAGGGGCTGGCGCTTCGGATTATCAACGGCGACGTGCCGGAAAGCCTGCATAACAAGAGACTGCTGGCGCTCGATCTCGGCGCTCTGATCGCCGGAGCGAAGTACAGGGGTGAATTCGAGGAGCGGTTGAAAGCCGTTCTGCAGGAGGTTACCTCTGCAGAAGGTGGCATCATCCTGTTCATCGACGAAATGCACACGCTGATCGGCGCCGGCAAGACCGATGGCGCCATGGATGCCTCCAACCTGCTGAAACCGGCGCTGGCCCGCGGCGAATTGCACTGCGTCGGCGCGACCACGCTCGACGAATATCGCAAGCATGTTGAAAAAGACCCGGCGCTGGCCCGCCGTTTTCAACCGGTCTTCGTACCGGAACCCAGTGTCGAGGATACGATCTCGATCCTGCGTGGTCTCAAAGAAAAATACGAGCTTCACCACGGGGTCAGGATTTCGGACGCGGCGCTGGTGGCTGCCGCCACCTTGTCCAATCGTTACATCACGGACCGATTCCTTCCCGACAAGGCGATCGACCTGATCGACGAAGCCGCAGCCCGGCTGAAGATGCAGGTCGATTCCAAGCCGGAAGAGCTGGATTCCATCGACCGCGACGTTATTCGGTTAAAGATCGAGCAGGAGGCGTTGAAGAAGGAGAGCGACAAGGGGTCGAAGGCCCGTCTCCAGGCGCTCGAGAAGGAACTGGCCGATCTGGAAAAAAGATCGGCCGACATGACCTCGACCTGGCAGGCCGAGAAGAGCAAGTTGTCGGACGCTCAAAAAATAAAGAGCGAGTTGGAGCAGTATCGAACCGATCTTGCGAATGCGCAGCGCAAGGGGGAGTTCCAGCGCGCAGGCGAGCTTTCCTACAGCACCATTCCTGAGCTGGAGAAGAAGCTCGCTGCCATCGAGGCAACCGAAACGTCCTCGATCAGCGAGACCGTGACTGCCGATAACATTGCCCAGGTTGTCTCCCGATGGACTGGCGTGCCCGTCACCAAGATGCTCGAGGGTGAAAAGGACAAGCTGCTCCATATGGAGGACAAGCTCGGGGAGCGCGTCATCGGCCAGGCTCAGGCCGTGCGCGCGGTATCCACTGCCGTACGCCGCGCCCGGGCGGGCCTTCAGGACCCCAACCGGCCGATCGGTTCCTTCATGTTCCTCGGTCCGACGGGCGTCGGCAAGACAGAGCTTGCCAAGGCACTTGCCGAGTTTCTATTCGACGACGAGACCGCCATGGTTCGCATCGATATGTCCGAATTCATGGAGAAACATTCGGTCTCGCGGCTGATCGGGGCTCCTCCTGGCTATGTGGGTTATGACGAGGGTGGCGCACTGACCGAAGCCGTGCGCAGGCGACCCTATCAGGTCGTTCTGTTCGACGAGATCGAAAAGGCACATCCGGATGTTTTTAACGTGCTACTTCAGGTGCTCGACGACGGGCGTCTCACTGACGGTCAGGGCAGGACCGTGGACTTCCGCAATACGCTGATCATCATGACCTCGAATATCGGCGCCGAATACCTGGTCAACCAGCCGGAGGGCGAGAAGACCAGTGTGGTGCGCGAAGAGGTCATGGCGATGGTTCGCGTCCACTTCCGACCGGAATTCCTCAACCGCATCGATGCGATCATTCTGTTTCACCGCCTCCAGAAGAACGAGATGGGCCGGATAGTTGAGATCCAGTTCGCTCGCCTCAAGAGACTTCTCAGCGACCGGAAAATCAGCCTCTCACTTGATACAAAAGCGCAGAACTGGCTCGCAGAAAAGGGCTGGGACCCGGCCTTCGGAGCTCGTCCGCTGAAACGGGCCATTCAACGCTACGTACAGGATCCTCTGGCCGAACTGCTCTTGGGGGGAGAGGTCCATGACGACTCGACGGTAAAAGTCTCGGTCGGAAAGGACGGGCTCACCTTCAATGGCAAGAGCGTCAGGATCATCGATGACGATGACGAGTGAGGGATGGAGCACCGGACTGCTTCAGTCACGCCGCATTTGAAACATCGTTGATCCCGGCGCTCGGCGACACGGGCGTTGGCCTCGCAATCATCGTGATGCCTTACCGAATGAAAGCTCTGGGATGATGTCGTCTGAGGCTTGATAAAATTCATGGACATAGTGTCCAATAGCCATGAACAGATGTTCCGACGGCATGGTCGGGATTCCTATAGGCCGTTGTGATTAAAGAGTATTTGTCATGGCATGATGTTTGCTTGATCTTCGGCGTATGGGAAATCATGCCCCACAGCCCGCTTCCGACTAAGAACTGGTTTGGAACTCATGAAAGGCGACAACGAGATGGCGACTGTTCTCTGTGTGCTTTATCCTGACCCGGTAACGGGATACCCACCGGAATACGCGCGAACGGGCCTGCCGCTATTGACGAGTTATCCGACGGACCGATCCATGCCGGCTCCGACCGGCCCGCTTGGCTTCACGCCTGGTGAACTGTTGGGATCGGTCTCAGGAGAGCTTGGGCTCCGCAACTATATCGAGGGGCTTGGCCATCAGCTCATCGTCACGTCTGACAAGGACGGACCGGAATCACAATTCGAAAGAATGCTTCCGAAGGCCGATATCGTTATTTCCCAGCCGTTCTGGCCAGCTTATCTCACCCGTGAGCGAATTGCGAAAGCGTCAAAGCTGAAACTTGCCATTACTGCCGGCATCGGTTCCGACCATATCGATCTGAAGGCTGCGTCCGAAGCCGGTATAACAGTCGCCGAAGTCACCGGCTCAAACTGCATCAGCGTCGCAGAGCATGTGGTCATGACGGTGCTGGCATTGGTACGCAATTATCTGCCCTCGCATGCGATTTCAGTCGACGGTGGGTGGAACATCGCCGATTGTGTATCGCGTAGCTACGATGTCGAAGGCATGGACTTTGGTACGATCGGCGCGGGTCGTATCGGACTTGCGGTGCTTCGCAGACTTAAGCCCTTCGATATGCGCCTCCACTATACGCAAAGACACCGTCTTTCGACGGAGATCGAGGCCGAGTTGAACCTGACGTTTCATCCTGATGTCAAATCGCTCGTGCAAAGTGTCGACATCGTCAACCTGCAGGTCCCGCTCTACCCCTCCACCGAGCACCTCATCGATGAAGCGATGCTGGCTGAGATGAAACGCGGCGTCTACATCATCAATACCGCGCGTGCGAAGCTCGTAGACAGGGACGCAATCGTTTGCGCAGTGGAGGCGGGTCATATCGCGGGTTATGCGGGCGACGTCTGGTATCCACAGCCCGCACCGCCCGATCATCCGTGGAGATCCATGTTCTACAACGGGATGACACCGCATATCGCAGGCACTTCACTCTCGGCCCAGGCACGTTACGCGGCCGGAACGCTTGAAATATTGCAGGGCTATTTCGAGAAAAAACCTATCCGTGAGGACTATCTGATCGTCGAAGCCGGCGGCCTCGCCGGAACAGGCGCACGCTCCTACCAACTGACCTGATCCTGGCGGGTCGATGATTTAAAAGGACTTACGATTGGACATGACATCGCCTGAACAGAAACCCCTGGCGCAGCCTGTTGTGGCGCGGCTCACACGCGCTGCGATTTTTCTCGTCCTCACCATCAGTCCCGGTCGGGAAAGCGAAATAGCTGTCCGCTCGCTTTGTGGTGATCTCGGCGGGTTGCTTCGCGCAGTTGGCTTTCGCGCTCTGGACGGGGGATTGTCCTGCGTCATGGGCTTTGGATCGGATGCCTGGGACCGTCTGTTTGGCGGACCGAGGCCGAAGGACCTACATCCCTTCAAGGAAATCCGCGGGGTGCATCACGCGGTTTCGACGCCCGGAGACCTCCTCTTTCATATTCGCGCCGCCCGCATGGATCTCTGTTTCGAGTTGGCAATGGAGATCATGTCGCGGCTCGGTGACGCCGTCGCGACCGCAGACCAGGTCCAGGGTTTCAACTATTTCGATGATCGCGATCTGATCGGTTTCGTCGACGGGACAGAGAACCCGGTCGACCAGGCCGCCATCGATGTCACGATCATCGGGGACGAGGATGCGGCTTTTGCAGGCGGTAGCTATGTGATCGTCCAGAAATATCTGCACGACTTGAAAAAATGGAACGCGATACCCGTCGAGGTACAGGAGGGCATTGTCGGCCGCAAGAAGCTCACCAATGTTGAGCTCGATGACAGCGTCAAGCCGAGCTTTGCCCATAATGCACTGACGACAATCGTCGAAAACGGCGAAGAACTCGATATCGTCCGTGACAACATGCCGTTCGGCGATGTCGGCAAGGGCGAGTTCGGTACCTATTTCATCGGCTATGCCAAGTCGCCGGGGCGCATGGAGCAGATGCTGGTCAACATGTTCGTCGGTCGTCCGCCGGGCAACTATGACCGACTGCTCGACGTCAGCCGGGCGATCACCGGCAGCCTTTTCTTCGTTCCGTCGGCGACTTTTCTCGAAAGTGTCGAGCCGGATTCCATCCCTGCACCAGTCGATGGACCTCCTGCAGAAAATCCGTTGGACGACGAAAACGCTGCTCCCGACAAAATGGCCACGAACGGTTCCCTCGGGATCGGTTCCTTGAAAAAAAATGAGGTTTGACCATGAACAACCTTCACAGAGAACTCGCTCCGATTTCAGAAAAAGCCTGGGAGCAAATCGAGGAAGAGGCGAAGAGGACACTGAAGCGTCACCTGGCAGCACGCCGCGTGGTGGATGTCGATGGGCCGAAGGGAGCCGAATTCGCTGCCGCCGGCACAGGTCATCTCAAAAAGCTGGAAAGTCCGGGCGAGGGCGTTCAAGCTTCGCTGCGGGAGGTCAAACCGGTTGTCGAGCTCCGCGTTCCGTTCGAGCTTGCACGGTCCGCGATTGATGACGTCGAACGGGGATCGGAGGATTCCGACTGGTCACCAGTTAAAGACGCTGCCCGCACGCTGGCGTTCAGCGAAGACCGGGCCGTGTTCGAAGGTTTTGCCGCTGCAGGCATTCAGGGGATCCGCGAAGGCAGCAGTAATCAGGCGCTGCCCCTTCCACCAAGCCTCAAGAACTATCCTGACGTCGTGGCCAAGGCCGTCAGCCAATTGCGTCTCGCCGGCGTTCAGGGACCCTATGCTCTGGTGTTGGGTGAGGAGACATATACCGCCGCGAGTGGTGGCAGCGATGAAGGCTATCCGGTGTTTCACCATATCGAGAAGGTGGTCGATGGCGGGATCATCTGGGCACCAGCGATCAAGGGCGGCTATGTCTTGACGACACGAGGCGGCGATTTCGAGTTTGATCTCGGCCAGGACATCTCCATTGGCTATCTCAGCCATACGGCAACCACAGTGGAACTTTACTTCCAGGAAAGCTTCACGTTCCGCATGCTGACCGCAGAAGCGGCAATCGCCTTGCTGTCTCCTGAAGGCTCAGTAGACAAAGCTCCCTGATCTAAGCGGGAAAGGCGGGTATGATCATGGACCGTGGCTTGTCTCATGTCGTCATCGTCGGTGCCGGTTTTGGCGGGCTGGAAACAGCCCGCAATCTCGCGGATACGGCGGTCCGCATCACCGTGATCGACCGGCGCAACTACCACCTGTTCCAGCCGTTGCTCTATCAGGCCGCTGCAGCCTCCGTTGCCCCCTCCGAGATCGCCTGGCCTATTCGCTCGCTGCTCAGCCGGTTTAAAAACGTCACGACGCTTCTCGGAAACGTTGTCGGCGTCGACCTCGAAAAGCGCCAGGTACTGGTCGAGGATGAAGAACCGCTTCCGTTCGACTACCTGGTACTGGCCACCGGCGCCCGCCATTCCTATTTCGGCCATGACGAATGGGAGCCACATGCGCCGGCTTTAAAGACGCTCGATGATGCGACCACTATACGCCGCCGGATTCTGGCTGCCTTCGAGGAGGCCGAATGGACAAGCGACGAGGCGCTGCGCCAAAAGCTCCTGACATTCGTCGTCATCGGAGGTGGGCCGACAGGCGTAGAATTGGCCGGAACGATCGCAGAACTGGCGCATGACACGCTGCGCCTGGATTTTCGAAATTTCGATACACGCACGGCAAAGGTGGTGCTCATCGAGGCCGGCCCCCGGATACTCCCGGGTTTCATGAAAACCCTGTCGGAGTATGCGCTGCACGCCCTGAACCGCCTCGGCGTGGAAGTCCTGCTCGGGCAGCCGGTGTCCCGATGTGACGAGCGAGGTGTCGAGATCGGCGGCAAACTGCTGCCTGCGCAAACAATCCTGTGGGCTGCAGGCGTTGCGGCGTCTCCGGCCGGGGAATGGCTCAAAGCCCCGGTCGATCGTGCCGGTCGGGTACTCGTGAAACGCGATCTGACGGTCCCGGGCGATGAGAACATATTCGTGATCGGTGACACGGCCTATGTGGAAACGAACGGTCGACCGGTGCCAGGAGTTGCGCCGGCAGCAAAGCAGGAAGGAAGCTATGTTGCGGCGATTATCCGCGCACGAATTCGCGGCCAACAATCAGATGACCTCTTTGCCTACAAGGATGCCGGCAGTCTGGCGACCATCGGAAAGCGTGCCGCGATCGTCGATTTCGGGCGCGTGAAGCTCAAGGGGTACGTGGCCTGGTGGCTATGGGGGATTGCACACATCTATTTTCTGATCGGGCTTCGAAACCGACTCGCTGTCGCGATGAGCTGGCTCTGGATTTATCTCACCGGACAACGAAGTTCGCGCCTCATGACCAATGTGGATGAGCAGCGCGCGCGAGTTCAAATAGTGCCGCCCACGGTAGGTATTTTGCGAGACAAGCAACTGGAAGGGAAAAATTCATGAGTCTCCAGGAGGCTAAAACGGTCGCAGTTCTTGTCGGAAGCGAACGAAGAGCGTCGCTCAGTCGGAAAATTGCAAATGCGGTGGTCACCCTCGCACCCATAGGACTTGAGTTCGAAGTTGTCGGTCTCGGGGATTTGCCGATTTATAATCAGGACCTTGACGACGATGGCAAGACGCCAATTCCCTGGGCCATATTTCGTGACAGGATGAAGAGTTTTGACGCCGTCCTGTTCGTTACTCCTGAGCATAATCGCTCGGTGCCTGCGCTTCTCAAGAATGCACTCGATGTAGGATCGAGACCCCGGGGGCAGAGTGTGTGGCTTGGCAAGCCCGCTGCGATCATCAGCATTTCTCCCGGCGCGATCGGTGGCTTCGGAGCCAGCCATCATCTACGTCAAATCCTTGCGGGCCTTGGGGTTCCCACACTGTCTCATCCCGAGGTTTACCTCAGTAACGTGACTTCCCTTCTCGATGATCAGGGAAATCTCGTCAACGATGACACTCGAAAGTTTCTGACAACCTTCATGGAGGCATTTGATGACTGGATCGCCCGGAATGCGTAGTGTGAGTCATTCGACATTTGGTGATCCGGCCAAGGTCCTGGCATTGACGGATAGTCCGATTCCTCAACCCGGTCTCGGTCAGGTCCGTCTCAGAACGATCCTCTCGCCAATTCACAATCACGACCTCTGGACGGTTCGCGGCAGTTATGGCTACAAGCCGACCCTGCCTGCCATCGGGGGATCGGAAGCTGTCGGCATAGTCGACGCTCTAGGTGAAGACGTTCATGGTGTGTCGATTGGTGAACGTGTCGCTGTTGCATCGGTCCATGGCACATGGGCGCAGTATTTTCTTGCGTCGGCAAAAGCAGTCATCCCCGTGCCTGACGCGATCCCCGACGTCGCCGCAGCGCAACTGATCGCAATGCCGTTCAGCGCCATTGCTCTGCTTGAGTTTCTGAATGTGAAGGGAGGCGATCAGATAATCCAGAACGCCGCCAACGGTGCGGTTGGCAAGACAGTGGCAATGCTGGCCGCAACGCGCGATATCGAAGTGGTCAATCTGGTGCGCCGCGACGACGCCATAAAACAACTCAACGAACTTGGTATTTCCAACGTCGTATCAACCGAATACGACGACTGGGAAGAGCGTGCCCGGGCAATCACCGGTGGCGTGCCGTTCAACGCTGCCGTGGACTCGATTGGTGGAGAGATAAGCGGCAAGCTTTTATCGCTGCTTGGTGAAGACGGGTTGCTCGTTTCTTTCGGCTCGGCCACGGGCGAACCGATGCAGATATCGTCCGGTGACCTGATCTTCAAACAGGCGGTCGTCAAAGGCTTCTGGGGCGCCAAAGTCAGTGCCAGTATGTCGCCGAAAGATAAATCTCGACTAATCGGTGAGCTGTTGCAACTCGTTGCAGCCGGCAAACTGAAATTGCCGGTCGAGGGCGTGTTCTCTCTGGATCAGATTGCAGACGCGGTCACAACCTCCCTGACGCCAGGCAAAACCGGCAAGGTGTTGCTGAAGCCATAGACGGTGGGTGGGGTAATCTGTTTTTCGGGGGCCTCGAACTCAAGGTCGCACTGGCATGGTGCGCAGTCAGCATTCCGATCCTTTGGGGAGTGTGGAATACCCTGCTGAGCACCGCGTCCCTGTTCAGGTAATCTCCCAACGGTAATGCGCAAAGGTCATCATATGCATCCTGAAATACAGTTCGCAATCAAGGTATTCGCCGCATTGTTCGCGATCATGAATCCGATTGCAAACATTCCTATCTTTCTGTCCCTTACCGAAGGACGATCCGACGCCGAAAGGCGGCGGATCGCTTCGGTCGCAATTCTGGGCGTCGTTGTGGCTTCGCTTGTCTCTGTCTTTGCAGGGCAAGCCATCTTGACGATCTTTGGCTTGACGATTGATGATTTCCGCCTGGCCGGTGGACTGATTGTCCTGCTGATCGCTCTTGCCATGCTGCATGGGTCGTCAAGCGCCCAGCATCAGCCTGATGCAGGCGAGACATCAAAAATCGCCGGTGACAGCGTTGCGGTCTACCCGTTGACCATTCCTCTGCTGGTCGGCCCGGGTACGATATCGACGCTGATTGTGTTCGGCCATGCGGCAAGTCTTCAAGACACGCGAATCGGGCTGGGTGTCGGACTATTCGCTATGATCGCCGTTCTTGCGGTTGCGCTCTGGAGCGCCCCCTTTATCGGCCATTATCTTTCGGCCAGCGTTTCTGCGGTGACCAAGAGATTGATGGGCATGATCCTTGCGGCTATCGCCGTCGAAATGATCGTGACGAGTCTGAGAGCCTCGTTCAAAGGGCTGGCCGGATAGAGAAGTGGAACCTCTTAACGCAGATCACCTAATAAAGAGAGAAATGCGTCTTTCCTGGTTGATACGTCACGTCGTGTTCCGCCGCAGCTCAGAGCGATTTTTCACCCGTTGTGATCTCGGAGTGCGTAGTCGCATCGCACTTCCGCGGTCCGCTATCCTGAAAACCTTCAAAGAAGGATCGATTTGACGGGCACCGGCATCTCCGGGAGATTTTCCTCTCCGAGGGCTTCGCGTAACGTGATCTCGATCGATTTGGATATTGCCGCGATTGGCAACGCGTTGGGCCTCGTCCCAAAGGGCATCTCCAACTCGTCACCGAGCGCATCGAGGCCGAAAAACGTGTAGGCGATGACGCCTGCGGCAAACGGTGTGATAGGGCCGAGCATGTTGGCTAGTCCGAACGGCAGGAGAAAACAGAAAAGATAAGCGGTCCTGTGAAGCAGAAGCGTATAGCCATAAGGAACAGGGGTATTCCTCAGGCGTTCGCAGCCAGCGATCACCTCGTTCATTTGACAAATTGTGCGGTCAAGAATGCCGAACTCGATATCGGTGATGTAACCCTTTGCCGACATGCCGGCAAGACAGTCCCCCATCAGTTGAATGACATAGTTGGGTGCGTTGAAGGATTTGAGAAGCGCCAGACGTTCGTCCCTGGACAGCAGAGTCTCGACGTTTTCTCCCAGCCTGTCGCCATAGCGAAGGTGGCGTACCAGATCCTCGACCAGAACGATATTCAACCTGATCAGACGGTCACGATCCTTGGCAGCCTGATCGCCGTATTGCAGCAGCAATTTGGTCTGACGTGCGAGGTCACGACTATAGGCGAAAAGATGACCCCATAGCTTTCGTCCCTCCCACCAGCGGTCATAACAGGCATTGTTGCGAAACCCGAGAAAGATGGAGAGGGTGAGGCCGATCAGATAAAAGGGCGCGCCATCCACCAGCGGAATAAGATTGGGGTGATGGGTGTGAGCCCAGACCACGACGGCTGACATGAACATCACGATGAGCACACGCGGATAAATCCGCCGTATGACCGATCCTCGAATCTCGAGGAAGAGACGCAACAGGTTCGGTGTTTCACGGACGATCATGTTTTGTCCTAGCAAACTTCAATCTGGAACAGCGCTCGGCACGGAATGAAATCCACGCGAAACAGGTGGGCCGTCGGACACGACTGCGTGTCACCCACATGACCCAGAACTCCTCTGCAAGTGCCGTACCACTTCGGATATTGATGATTGTCAATGAGTTAGCAGGGTTTGCGATGTGGGGAACGGACAGACTGTCCGCCTCTGATGGACATATTGTCCATGGAAAACAATGACATAACGTGCTTTACTGTCGTGGGAATAGCACTTGTGGAGTGTGGGCCATGGCTGACAAAAGAGCGGAATACAAAACATACAATCATCCGGCCGGAGGATGGGGCGCTGCTGCTGCAACCGCCAAGGTCCTGCTGGAGCAAAGTGTCGTGACGAAGGGATCGCGAGCGTTGCTGGCGATGAACCAGCCTGGTGGCTTCAAGTGTCCAAGCTGTGCGTTCCCGGACGCTGACTGCAAGAAGACGCTCGAATTTTGCGAAAACGGCGCAAAGGCGCTGGCGCATGAAGCTACCAAATTCAGGGTCACGCGGGAGTTCTTCGCCAAGCACACCGTCTCCGAACTCATGGAGCAGTCCGACTATTGGCTGGAGATGCAGGGGCGTTTGACCGAGCCGATGCGTTACGATGCCGCCACGGACAAATACGTGCCCTGCGACTGGGACAGCGCCTTTGCGCTGATCGGCAAACATTTGAGGGCGTTGGAAAGCCCCCATCAGGCGGAATTCTACACGTCTGGCCGGACGCCGAACGAGGCGGCCTTCCTCTACGCCATCTTTATCCGGGAATTCGGCACCAACAATTTCCCGGACTGTTCCAACATGTGCCATGAACCGACGAGCCGCGGTCTGCCGCCTGCAATCGGTGTCGGGAAAGGGACGGTGGTCCTCGAAGACTTCGAGCATGCCGAGGCGATCTTCGTGATCGGGCAGAACACCGGCACGAATTCACCGCGCATGATGACGAATCTGGTTGAAGCCCGCAAACGCGGCGTTCCGATCGTGGCCGTCAATCCCATGCCCGAACGCGCGCTGATACGCTTCACTGAACCCCAGGACATGATCCAGATGGCGACATTCGGCTCCACGCCGATCGCCAGCGAATTCGTCCATATGAAGATCGGCGGTGATCTCGCCTTCCTGAAAGGCATCATGCGGGTGATGTTCGAGCGCGAGGCGAAGGGGGAAACGATCCTCGACCATGATTTCATTGCGAAACATACTGTTGGTCTCGATGATATTCGCGATGAGGTCATGACCCATGATTGGCCCGAACTCGTCAAGGCGTCGGGCCTGGAGGAGGACCAGATCCGCCGCTGTGCCGAGATCTACATTCGCTCGAACGCGACGATGATCTGCTACGGCATGGGTATCACTCAACATCAGGATGGGTCACGCCTGGTGCAGCAGGTCTCAAACCTGCTTTTGCTGAAGGGAAACTATGGCAAGCCTGGAGCAGGCATCTCGCCGATAAGAGGACACTCCAACGTTCAGGGCGACCGTACGGTGGGGATCGATGAAAAGCCAACACAGCGCTATCTCGATAAGGTCCGGGATGTGTTCGGGTTCGAGCCACCCCGCGAGCACGGGCATCATGCGGTCGAATCCGTCGAGGCGATGGAGAACGGCACCGCCAAAGTCTTTATCGGCATGGGCGGTAACTTCGTTCGTGCGATCCCGGACACGGAGCGATCCTATGCAGCAATGAGCAAGCTTGCACTTACTGTCGGCATTACCACCAAGCTCAACCGTGGCCACCTCGTGCATGGCAAGGATGCGCTAATCCTCCCCGTGGTTGCCAGATCGGAATGGATACACACGTCGGCCGGCGAGCAGTTCGTAACCATCGAGGACTCCATGTCGAACGTGAGCGCCTCACGTGGCGTACTGAGGCCAGCCAGCGAGCATCTGAAGCCGGAAGTGGAAATCGTCTGTCGCATGGCGATGGCGACGCTTCCCGATAGTAAGGTGCCTTGGGAGACCTATATCCACGACTATAACCTGATCCGTGACAAGATCGCAGCCGTCTATCCAGAACTCTACTCCGATTTTTCGGAGCGCATCAAAAATCCCAAGGGTTTTCATCTCGATGTTGCGCCTAGGCGACTTGTTTGGCTGACGCCGAATGGCAAGGCGAACTTCCTGTTATTGCCCGGCCTTGAGGTCAATGCGCCTGTCGCCGATCCTGCGATGCTGAGGCTTGCTACGGTGCGCTCGCACGATCAGTTCAACACGACGATCTACAGCTACAACGACCGCTACCGCGGCGTTTACAATGACCGCATGGTGCTCTTCATGAATGAGGACGACCGCAAGGAACGCAAGTTGGAAGCCGGCGCGCGAATCTCCATCGAAACGATCACGGATGATGGTTTACAGCGTCGGGTCGACGGGCTGACGGTCCTTGACTATCCGATGCCGCGCGGTTCGGTTGCCGGATATTATCCAGAACTCAACCCGCTCCTTCCGCTTGAGTACTACGACAAGATTAGCGGCACGCCGGCGGCAAAGTCGATTCCTGTCAGGGTTCTGGCGGCATAGAGCAACATCGCAGACATCAGATTAGGTCAGTTCAACCGATCTCAGCAAAGGAGACGGAACGGTGCTTGAGAACCTGGATCCGGTAATTCTGGCGAGAGCACAGTTCGCTTTCACCGTTTCATTTCATTTCATCTTTCCCGCCTTTTCGATCGGTCTGGCCAGCTTTCTGATGGTGCTCGAGGCATTGTGGTTGCGGACAGGTGACGGTGTCTATGCCAATCTGTATCGCTACTGGCTGAAAATCTTCGCCGTCGTGTTCGGCATGGGTGTCGTTTCGGGCGTCGTCATGTCCTACCAGTTTGGCACCAATTGGTCGGTGTTCTCTCACAAGGCAGGGCCTGTCATCGGCCCGCTGATGGCCTACGAGGTGCTTACCGCCTTCTTCCTCGAAGCCGGATTTCTTGGGGTGATGCTGTTCGGCATCAGCAAGGTCGGGAAAGGGTTGCATTTTTTCGCCACCTGCATGGTGGCGCTTGGAACGCTCATTTCGGCGACCTGGATTCTCTCGGTTAACAGTTGGATGCATACACCGACCGGATTTGCGATCAATGCCGATGGGCAATTCGTGCCGGGTGGTTCGTGGATGGCGATCATCTTCAATCCGAGTTTCCCCTACCGCCTCGTTCACACCGTCCTCGCAGCTTATCTGACAACGGCATTTGTTGTTGGTGGTGTCGGAGCGTGGCATTTACTTAAGGACCGTTCCAATCTCGGGGCACGGAAAATGTTCTCGATGGCGATGTGGATGGCGGCGATCGTTACGCCGATCCAGATATTTGCCGGTGACGCTCACGGACTCAATACGTTGGAGCACCAGCCGGCCAAGGTTCTCGCCATGGAAGGGCATTATGAGGCACATGCCGAGGGCGCGCCGCTGATCCTCTTCGGTCTGCCGAGCAATGAAGAGGCAAGGGTACGATACGAGGTCGCCATACCGCATCTCGGATCGCTGATCCTCAAACATGATCCCTTTGCGCCGATGCAGGGGTTGAAAGATTTTCCTCGGGACCAGTGGCCGCCCGCGCCGATCATCTTCTGGTCGTTCCGGATCATGGTCGCACTCGGCTTTGCGATGCTCGGCATCGGTTTGTGGAGCCTGCTCGCCCGCTACAGGCGAAAGCTCTACGAGTGGGTGTGGTTGCATCGGGCTACCGTGTGCATGGGCCCTGCGGGATTTGTCGCGGTTATTGCGGGATGGATCACGACTGAAGTGGGGCGTCAGCCTTTCACCGTCTATGGATTGCTGCGGACGGCGGAATCGCATTCACCGCTTGCAGCCCCGGCCATCGCGGTCTCGCTTCTGGCTTTTGTGATCGTGTACTTTTTCGCATTTGGATCCGGCATATTTTATCTGCTCAGGCTTATGGCTAAACCGCCGGAGCCACACGAAAGCGAGCCGGCCAATGTGCCACAACGCGCCGCCGGTCTGACGCCCGCTCCAGGCCTGGGTGCATCGCTTCCTCTGGAGGACTGAACATGATTGCATCTCTGGATCTCACCATTGTCTGGGCCGTGATCATCGGCTTCGCGGTCTTCGCCTATGTGGTGATGGACGGTTTCGACCTTGGGATCGGCATTTTGTTTCCCTCGTTCGGCGTCGGCGATGAGCGCGATCAGGCCATGAATTCGATTGCACCCGTTTGGGATGGCAACGAGACGTGGCTCGTGCTCGGCGGCGGCGCATTGTTTGCAGCCTTTCCACTTGCTTATGCAATCATCCTTCCGGCGACCTATCCATTGATCATCGCAATGCTTCTCGGATTGGTGTTTCGGGGAGTGGCATTCGAATTCCGTTGGCGCCACCCGCGTCACCGGGCGTTCTGGGATGCGGCCTTTTCCCTTGGCTCGCTGGTCGCTGCCCTGTCGCAGGGTATCATGCTGGGTGCCATCCTGCAGGGTATTCACGTCGAGAACCATGCCTATGCAGGAGGCTGGCTCGATTGGCTCAGTCCCTTCAGCCTTCTCACCGGTATTGCCTTGGTGATAGGATATGCTCTGCTGGGAGCATCGTGGCTGGTCTGGAAGACAGAAAACACAAGCCTGCATCATGCGCGTCGATTGGCGTTCTGGCTTGCTATCGCAACACTTGCCGCTCTTGCCGCGGTGAGCGTTGCCACGCCCTTTCTGACTTACGATTATTGGCGGCGCTGGTTTGCATTCCCGGGCGTGCTCGTCACGGCACAGGTGCCGCTGCTGGTGATCATTTCGGCTGCCGTCTTTTTCTGGAGCCTGGCACGCGGAATGGAGCGGGTGCCTTTCGTCATGGCGCTCGCCCTGTTCCTGCTCGGCGCGGCCGGCCTTGGGATCAGCATCTATCCTTATATCGTGCCGCGATCGGTCACCATCTGGGAAGCGGCGGCGCCACCTGAGAGCCAATGGTTCATGCTTGTCGGAGCCATGATCATCATTCCGATAATCCTGATCTACACCGCTTGGGCCTATTGGGTTTTCCGCGGCAAGGCTGGCGTGCATGGTTATCACTGATGCAGGCTGAAACCTCATCGATCTGGAAACGCCTCGGATGGATGTTTTTGATCTGGGCCGTGAGCGTTGCGGCGCTCGGCCTAGTGACGGTCGCCATCCGATACTGGCTGGTTGGATAAAGCCTTCATGATCGACGTTTCCATAAGAATGATCACTCCTTCACGTTATAGGCCGTGAAATCGACATGCGTGACGTGCTGGTTCCATATCTCGAAGCCGCAATTCAGATCTGGCGCTATGATGTCGCCGGCGTCACAGCTGGCCAGCTCCTGCTTGCGGTTCTGGCACTGGTGATTGCCGCCACGATGCGACGCCTGTTCGGCTCCGTCGTATTACGCCAACTACGCTACTGGTCGCAAAGAACGCCGAACAAGACAGACGATGCGATCATTGAGGCGCTTTTACCACCCCTGCAGTTCGTTCCGATCCTCATTGCATTTTTCGGTATTGCCGCAATGTTGACCGTCCCTTCCGAGATCGCGGAATTATTCGGGCGTATCAATCGGACGCTGGCGGTCATCAATATGTTCTGGTTTCTCTTTGAGGTCGTGAAGCCGCTTCTGACGAGCCTGGGGGAGCATCTCCCAACCTTCAGCCATGGCATGATCGGCTGGACTGTCCGCGTCGCCAAAATTGTTGTGTTTTCTCTGGGAATGGCAATTGCCCTCGAAGTCTGGGGAATCCATATAGGGCCGGTTCTAGCGGGCTTTGGTCTCCTCGGAGCGGCTGTCGCGCTTGGAGCTCAGGATCTCTTCAAGAATCTCATCGCCGGTGTCTTCATCATCGGAGAACAGCGTCTCGAAAGTGGCGACTGGATAATGGTCGACGGCATTGCTGAGGGAACGGTGGAATTGATCGGTCTGCGGACGACCAAAATTCGCCGCTTCGATATGGCGCCGCTCTATGTGCCAAATTCCAAGCTGGCCGATAATGCCCTGACGAACTTCTCCAAAATGACTTACAGGCGCATTTCCTGGACCATCGGCCTTGAATACGAAACCAGCGTCGATCAACTCAGGCAAATCCGCGATGGTATCGAAAGCTATATCTCCCGAACCCCCGATTTCGTCGACCCTCCCGCAGTGCCGACATTCGTCCGAGTTGCAAACTTCGGGGACTCTTCGATTGATATGATGGTCTACTGCTTTACCAACACGACAAACCGGGGCGAATATTTGGAAATCAAGGAAGCGCTTGCCTACGAGATCAAGGGGCTTGTCGCTGCGGCCGGCTCCGATTTCGCTTTTCCCAGCCAATCGCTCTATGTGGAAACCGTCCCCTCGGGCGCCGAGATATTTCCTGCACGACGCTGCGCATCCGAAAATAGCAAGCCACCCGCGCAGTCACAGTGAACGATCCACCTCAGGACGCGAGCACGTACCGCTTATGTCTTCTTTCGAGCTGTTTGCCTTGGGGGAGACACAAGCAGCTCGGCGCTGGCCCAACGCCAGATGAACTGATGCGGATTGGGTGGGAAGGATTTCCACTTTGTTACCGGATACACGGCCAAACAGGAATATCTCTCTATCAGGGGATGGCACGACACCTGTGGCGATAGGTAATTCCACGGGCGTTGGGCGCGATCCAAGGATGGGCCGCTCCGTCCATGAAGGGAAAGTTTCCTCATCGGGAAATCGCGCGATGGGAGGCCCCGACCACGAATTCCTGAGTTCCGTTTCTTCTGAACCCATACGTCATCATGACGACGCGCCAATCTGGCGGATAGGCGAAGCGTGCGGGAATTTTCAACCACCTGTAAGGCTCATATGGCGCGCTAAAGCGGGGCGATTGTGGTCGCGATCGATGATGAAATCGTGCCCTTTGGGTTTACGCGCAATCGCCTCGTCGATGGCTCGGCCAAGATCCAGTTCGCCATTGCTTTGGCGCAGTGCCTTTCGCAAATCTGCCTCATCGTTTTGCCCAAGGCACATATAAAGCATGCCTGTGCAGGTCAGGCGGACGCGGTTACAGCTTTCGCAGAAATTGTGGCTCAGTGGTGTAATGAAACCAAGCCTTCCCCCGGTTTCGGCGACAGCCACATAGCGAGCTGGACCTCCCGTTCGACACGACGCGTCTGTCAGTGTGAACCTTGACGACAGGTCTTCACGCACCTGCGAGAGCGACAGATATTGATCGGTACGGTCGAATTCGATTTCCCCTAGCGGCATGGTCTCGATGAGGGTGAGATCCATGCCCTGACCATGTGCCCAGCGGACCAGATCGGGAATTTCCGCCTCGTTGAAGCCTTTCAACGCAACTGTATTGATTTTGACGCGGATACCCGCCCGCCTTGCGGCATCAAGTCCCTCGAGAACTCGGGCGAGCTCGCCCCAACGGGTAATTGCCCGAAACTTTTCCGGGTTGAGGGTGTCGAGCGATACATTGATCCGCCGGATGCCACAATCGGCAAGCTCATCTGCAAAGCGCGCGAGTTGCGAACCGTTGGTTGTCAGTGTCAATTCATCCAGCGCACCAGACTGCAGGTGGCGCGATAGTCGCTGGATCAGTTGCATGATGTTCTTCCGGACCAGAGGTTCTCCGCCCGTCAGTCGAAGTTTGCGCACCCCCTTGTCTACGAAAGCGGAACATAGGCGCTCCAGTTCCTCCAGCGTCAAGAGGTCCTTCTTGGGGAGGAAAGTCATATGCTCCGCCATGCAATACGTGCAGCGAAAGTCACAGCGATCCGTAACCGATACTCTGAGATAGGTGATCGTGCGCCCGAAAGGATCGATCATCGATTCCATTCTGCGCTTGCTGGCGTGTGGTGGTACAAGGTCTGACATGCGCTTAACTAATAAAGATCAGGCTTTGAGAATCTGATGGTAATTGTCCAGTTTCCCCGGGCGCTCCTTTGAGACCAGCATGACGAGCTTCTCCTCGTCGAAGACACGGAACCAGTCGTCCCATTCAACAACTTCCAGGCCTCCGGCATCCAGGGGACGTTCGACATCGGCAAAATACTCCGGTTCGAATACGATCCGCAGAACAGGAGCGCTATCGTCTGACGTTGAAATGAAGGCCGGGTTACCTGCTCGGGCGGCGGCCCATTCACGAATTGCCTGATGGTCATCGAGAGTAAGAGTTTCGCTCATTTTGATCCCTGCCTTCTCCTGGTGACTCGACAGAATGTGGGCGAGCGCTTTCTGCGCAATCGCCTTCTGCAGCCCGCTCAATTCTTCACTGAGACAACGAAGCAAAAAACATACCAATAAAACAAACATATTAAAATCAATAAGATAAATGGAAAATCTTGCAATGGCGCCTTGTGGTTCGGACTATTTGTCCAACACTTTCGGGCGCACCGAATACAACATGTATGATGCGCGGCTGTTTCTGTGACGAAAAAAGCGATTTTCGGCTATCTCAAATGCACGACAGGCAACTTCGCAACAGGTCATCAGGACAACTTGGCCGCGCTGATTTCGATAATTTGTCCTTCATCGAACGGAATGTGGTCTTAACATGCTGATTTCATAAGATTTTCCGAAATGGCACGTCGGTTGCTTCCGTGTCGCTACAAAGCTTTTGATCTTTGGATCGACCGTATCGGAGGCTTTGATACCGAAGCGAAACTCAAGGAGTCGAAAATGAATTGGGATCGTATTGAGGGAAATTGGAAGGCTGCAAAAGGTGCAATCAAGACAACCTGGGGCAAGCTTACCGACAATGACATCGATATCATCGATGGTGACCGTGAGCGGTTGGAAGGCAAGCTCCAGGATCTCTACGGGCTCGACAAGGAGGAGGTTCGAAAAGAGGTCGACAAGTGGGCGAAGGAGGCCAACTGGGATTAACGCACCCTGACCTGTCAACGAGAGCCCGGCCGCGTGTCAATTCCATATCAGGCGGTTGGCGTCTATCGGCAGGCCGGTGAGCGATCCGGAAGTCAGGACTTATTTCTTTGGGATCGATCACCGGTTTTCACAACCGAGCCGCGATTCTCGACAGAACACGGCATCGCGGAAGCGGTGGGTAAAATCGTTCAACGAATTTGGAGGACTAAAGAATGTCCAAGGATCATGACAGAGCATCACATGGATCACAGGACGCCCGGCGTCATAAACTTGATCATCAGGTCCGCAATCAATGGCTGGACAGGGATTCCAACCTTCAGGAAGCCTGGAAGGCTTCCGGGATGACCCGCGACGACTTCATTCGACACCATGAAGGCCTGATCGACAAGACCATAGCCGAGGCGCGTGATCAGGATCGATAGTTGGCTCGCCATTACAAAGTTTCAGCCTGCGCAGCGGGGCCGCACGCCGTGTCTTGATAAGGGCCGGTGGCGCAGGCGGTTACTAAAAAAGCGAGTTGACCATCCGGGCTGCATTTTCGCCAACTTTGCGCAATCGTGGCCGTTTTCTCCATGTGTCGAGATCGAGAGTATCTGCGCTTTCCATATACTTCCGCTGGATCGCGTCGACACGCTGGATTGAATCGGCGTCGTATAGCAACAGACTGACTTCTTCGTTCAACTGGAATGAGCGCAGATCGACATTGCTCGATCCCACGATTGCAAGATTGTCGTCGATACCGACGTTCTTCGCGTGCAATAAATAGTCGCGATAAAGATGAATCCTCACGCCGGCACCCAGCAGATCCTCATAGTAAGAGCACTGTGATAGCCTGACTAAACGCTGATCGATCACCTTCGATAGGACAATGTCGACAGTCACGCCACGGACGACGGCTGTCCGCAAGGCGCCAAGGATATCCTCATCCGGAATGAAGTACGGTGTCACCAGAACGATGCGCTCGCGCGCCTGATGGATTTGCCAGACCAGCAGGGATTCAAAGCCCTCCAGCCGATAATCCTCTCCACTCGGCAGGAGTTGCGCCTGCGCAGACCCGGCTTGTTGGGGGCGAACGCTCCCGGCCGTTGCAGGCTCTCCTGTCTCGATGCTCCAGTCGCCTTTGACGACCGCATCCATCACCGCGACAACCGGCCCCTGCACCCGTACGACCAACTCATGATTGGTAATCCCTTTGCGGAAATCTTTCGCAACCAGATTCTGTGAACCCGCATAACCGATTTGACCATCGATGACGAATAGTTTGCGATGATTGCGCATGTCGCCACGAGAACGGAACCTGATGAAGTGCAACGGAAGGGCTTCACGCACCGAAACGCCTTGTGCATGAAGCATCCGCAGCGTGCCGCGTCGCCAATGGTGCGATCCGACCGGATCGAACATGACCTTTACATCGACCCCACGCGCCCTCGCGCGACCAAGCGCGTCGGCAATTTTCTGGCCAACGACGTCATCGGCAAAGATATAGACCAGTAGATGCACCGTTGACGTCGATGCATCGATATCTTCAACAAGCCTGTCGATCACGCCGTCATAGTCGTCGATCAACTCAATCCTGTTTCCATCTGTGGCGGGAAATCGCCCAAGAGCGGTTGCGAGTTCAGCAACAGGCTGCCTTGCGTCAAGAAATGCCTGAAAGGGCTTCAAGCTATCTGCCGTCGCCTCGAAGAATGGTCGCAGGGACTGAAACCGTGCCCGTCTCCATTTCGGGAAGCGGTCGTTTCCGATTGCCAGAAACAGAATGAGCCCTGGGATCGGCAGAAAGAAAATCAGAAGCAGCCATGCCCGGGCAGAGGAGGGGGAGCGCCGTTGCGGGATAACAATAAGCGCGCCCAGGCGAACGATCCATTCGGCACTGGCAAGCAGCAATTCATAGCTGAGCTTCATTCAATCCCCGCTTCAATCGCATCGAGGCGCTCGATTTTAAGTATGGAGTATATAGAACGACGACTTCATGAATGAAGCTCAGCACAATAAAACAGTAAAATCAAATATTTCGTCAAAATTGGGGGACGGTCCGGCAGGACATTTTGCCACGAAATTCGGGACACTTTGTCCGTTGCCGTCATGGCTGGATTGATAACTAGCTGATTTTTCGGACCCGCAACATTGGCATAGGCATTGCTTCATACAATTCGCGGCCTAACGGCGCGAAAACCTGTAGGGAGAACTACGATGCGGATAGATCATGCTTTTCTTTTTGACTTGGATGGCACGTTGGTCGACAGCGTCTATCAGCACGTTCTCGCCTGGAAGGAGGCTCTCGATGAGGAGGGGATCGATCTTTCCGTCTGGCGGATCCATCGAAAGATCGGAATGAGCGGAGGACTGTTCACCAATCAGTTGCTTCGTGAGACCGGAATTGAGATTACGGACGCGCTAAACGAGCGACTGAGACATCGCCATACGGAGGCATATCGCCGACTGGGCTCCAAAATTCATCCCCTTCCAGGCGCCAGCGAACTTCTGCACTGGCTGGCTGACGCCGGAATTCCATTTGCAATTGCGACCAGTGGCCGGATGGAGACGGCATCAGTAAACATTGCTGCGCTTGGAGTGGACACGTCGTCGTTTCCCGTCATCACTCGGGATATGGTCAAGTATGCCAAGCCTGATCCCGATTTATTCCTTGCCGCAGCAGACGCGCTTGGCGTCGATATCGGTAAAGCGGTGGTTGTAGGCGATAGTATCTGGGACATGCTTGCAGCGGTTCGTGCGCGGGCGCTCGGGGTCGGCCTGCTAAGCGGCGGCTACGGCAAGGAAGAGCTGAGAGACGCGGGTGCAATACGTGTCTATGACGATCCGGCAGATCTCCTGCTTCATATCGACGAAGTCGGAGGTCGGCGATGAACGGGACCGAGCAACCGGCGCTGCATCTGTCGGCGAACGGCCTGATGCTCCAGATCGAACCGTCTGACCTAGGGCTTCGTGAAGATTATGAGGCACTTATTCGGGAGGACTATGCCCGCTGTAATCCTGGTGACTCGCTGGAGTGGTTAAAACATCGAGCGCGCTTTTCGAAACTGGACCAGGGCGTCCTTTATGAATGGATAGGTATCGCATCGAAACGAGTTCGACAGCAGGAATAGAGGCCAACCGCCCTTGTTATTCGCGCAAAGCAGAAGTCATTTTAGCAGCATCCTATCCGTCTGAAAATTACAAGTCTCCGTGGACTCAGGTCCCCGCAACCAAATATAAAAACTATCAAAGGGCTCCGAAACAACGCGGAGCCCTTTTTGCATTCGATGTGGTTGCTCGCAACATCAATGACTCTACCTACTGCCATGGCCAACTCCATCTTCGGCATTGCCATCGATCCCAAAACCGTGATGATGCACAATCATTCCACTTCAGATAAAAACCGCCGTGACCGCTGATCCCTTGCATATCCTCAAGACCGTCTATCGCTACGATGCGTTTCGCGGAAGGCAGGCTGACATCATTCGGCACGTATGGCGGGAAGCAATGCTTTCGTTCCAACGCCGAGGATGTCCATGGCCCAGGCCCTGTCCGAAGGGAACCTCAGATCCCAGACCCATCAAGCTCCCGGGCGTCCTCGCCTTCCCAGGGAGCGGGCATCGTAAGGCCATCGATATTGGCTGAGGGCATAGGCATCCAGCACTTCAACTCCGGCTCCGCGTATTCGATGATCCGCCCCGGCGAAGAGTCCGAGGCACGCCAGCCTTCTGAACCGTACTGGTCGCCCTTCGACCAATACGCAAGGTCTACCTGGGACGGCCCTTGTTCGGACGACCGTATCGTGATGAGAATCCGATCTCCGTTTTTCGGTGCGCTTGCCATATGGCGCCATCGTTGTG
>NZ_ASXX01000019.1:0-21460 GCF_001526505.1 Agrobacterium sp. D14 | reverse complement strand
CCCCCCCCCCCCCCTGTTTCGGCTTTCAAGTGTCGCCTCACCGTCCAGGAGGGTCAACTCAAACTTTGTATGACGCTGTATCTATCCGGCGAGCGTTCGATCTCCCTGCAATGAACTCGGCCCTCAACGGCTCGCGAGGCTGCGTCGCACAAAAGATTTGCTGCCGTTTCTAGGGCTGCTTTTGGCCAGCAAGTTTTCCGTCAGTCTCTCGAGCCGGGCAAGAGCTTCGCGGCCTCGAGTTGGCCGAGTCGTTCTTTGACCCAGTCCTCTTTGGTTTGGCTATCCAGAAACACGCCTCGCCCCAATTACTCCGCAGCTTCGCTGCTTGCCGGCTCGTCCAGCAATGCACGATATCGATTGAGGCTTTCCTCAAGATGGGCTGCGATTGCATTCTTGGCGCCTTTGGCGTCGCCCTGAGTGATTGCTGACAATATGGACGCGTGCTCTTTGTTGATTTTTTTGAGATAGGTCTGGTAGGCGCGCGATGACTGGCGATGTTTGAACACCAGTTCGAAGTTGATATTCTCCATCACCGCTTCCAGAAAGCTTGGAAAGTGCGGGTTGCGTGTGGCCCGCGCAATCGCAAGGTGGAATTCGAAATCGGCGCGTGCCTCGATTTCAGCGCTTTCAGTTTCAAGCGCTTCGAGGTGATCGTAGGCTCGTGCGATCTCTGCCAGCGCCTCCGGCGTTCGGCGCGTTGCAGCGAGAGCTGCCGCCTGCATTTCGACGCCAAGCCGCAATTCGAGAATCTGCATTGCTGAACGAATGTCTTCTATCCGGCTGATCTCAAAGTTCAGTGTCTTTGCGTCTTTGTCTGTGACAAACACGCCTGCGCCCTGGCGTGCTATGACCCTGCCGGAAACTTTGAGCGACATAAGCGCTTCGCGAATGACCGTACGCGATACGCCGAACTCCTCGCAAAGCTGGGCGCTGGATGGTATCTTTTCTCCTGCGGAATAAAGGCCTGAGTCGATGCGCTCGTTGAGCTTTGCAACAACGATTTCCGCCAGATTGCCGCGTTGCGTAATGATCGACAATGGATGCCCCTGCTCACCTATCGGTTAAATTTAACACATATCACATATCATTCCACTTTGCGACGCATCGTTTTTAAGGCATCCGACAGCGTCTCCAGGGGATGCGGGAGCCGCCTCCGATCGATTTCCTTCACCTGAGAGCGGCATGAATAGCCCGTTGCCATCGTAACCATATCGTCGGAACGCGCGACTTCGGCAGACCAGCTCATCCCATATAGTTTTTCGGATATGTCGCGGTTGCGCACTTCATGTCCGAAGGTTCCCGCCATGCCGCAGCAGCCTGTGTTTGCGATTTGCAGATCCATGCCGAAGGCGTTGAAAACCTCTTTCCACTGCATCGATGAGGAGGGCGCATTGGTGCGCTCCGTGCAGTGCGGCAACAGTCTGAATTGCCGGCCACTCCGGGTCACTCCCGCCCTATCTTTCAGCTTGGTGACATCCGCCAACCATTCCTGTGGAAGGAGCACATGCGTTGACGTGTTTCCACCATTCAGCTCCCTGTATTCGCTGCGGAAAGCGAGCGTCATGGACGGATCGAGACCAACCAGCGGAACGCCGGTTGCCGCAAGCCGTTGAAGCTCGCCCGAGGTTTTCGAAGCTGCCTTTCTGAAGCGGTCGAGGTAACCGTGGACATGCAGCGCCTTGCCGTTCGTCAGGGGCGGTGCGACGAACGGGATCAAGTCGAGCAATCGCGCAACCTCTATCGCGGCAACGCCCACGGACGGATCAAAATGAGCTGTGAAGGCGTCGGGCACGAAAATGACGACGCGTTCTCGTTGATCCGGAGGCAACGACTCGATCCTGTCCGGCCTTGCGATTTCGACCCCCATACGCGCTGCCAGGCGCGGGAGCGGTGAGGACGCCAGGCCGGGAAGCGCTGTGAGACCGGCCAGTCTCATTACGGCCCGGCCGGGTGAACTGCAAATCATCCGATTATAAAGCGAGCCAAACCTGGCCATGAGCGGCAGGGTGCTCTCGATGCTGGCGACAAGCGGATCCTTCAAAGGCCGCAGGTACCGGCCGTAATAAAGATTTAGAAACTTCGAGCGGAAAGCAGGCACGCTGACCTTTACCGGGCACTGGCCCGCGCATGCCTTGCAGGCAAGACAGGTATCCATGGCTTCCCGCACTTCATGCGAGAAGTCGGAACGATTGGCCGGATTGAGCGTGTTGAACGTGCGCCTGACAAATCCCAGCGCCTTTCCAGATTTGCCCAGTCTTTCAGCTTCCCTCCTCGGGTCGACGCCCCGTTCGGCGAGAAGCCGCAGCCATTCACGCATCAATGCAGCACGGCCCTTCGGCGAGTAGATACGGTTCCGGGTCGCTTTGTAAGATGGACACATCGGGCTCGTCGCATCGAAGTCGAAACAGGCCCCGTTTCCATTGCAATATGCGGCATTGTCGAAGGCGGCGCGGATGTTATTGCCAATCTCCCTGTCAACGGAGCCCCGCAGGGGCACGTCGTCGATCTTCAGAAGCGGTTCATTGTCAGGCGTTGCAATCTTGCCGGGGTTGAGGCGGTTGGCCGGATCGAACGCCCGTTTGATTTCCTGCAGACGCGGGTAAAGGTCGCCGAAGAACTCGGGAACATATTCGGATCTGACGCCCTTTCCGTGTTCGCCCCAAAGAACGCCGCCATGCTTGCGTGTGAGGGCAACGACGGCGTCGGTAATCTCTCGAATGAGCGGCACATGGTCCTCACGCGTCAGGTCAAGGGCTGGCCGAACGTGAAGGACCCCGGCGTCGACGTGGCCGAACATGCCGTAGGAAAGGCCGGCTCCATCGAGCAGCGCACGAAACTCTCTGATGTAGGCGGCGAGGTTGGCCGGAGGAACCGCTGTGTCTTCGACGAACGCAACGGGACGAACGGGCCCATCCACATTGCCCAGAAGGCCAACGGCCCGCTTGCGCATGTTCCAGATCGCCTCGATATCGGCAGCAGCCGAAGCGATGGTGTGGCCCTTGCTGCGAATTTCGGCCTCACCCTGCAATGCAGACGTCACCGCTTCGACTTTCAGGCGCAACTCCGCCGGATTGTCGGCCAGCACCTCAACGATATTGATGCCGTTTGTTGAATGCTCTCCATCATCGGGGAAAAATCTGGCAATGCCGCTCCAGACAATGTCGCCTTTCGCCAAGCCCAGCACCTTTTCGTCGATGGTCTCGACTGAGGCTACGTTAAGCTCGGTGAGGCGCCGGGCGTCTTCCAGGGCGGCGTTGAAATCGGCATAACGAACATTCACGAGCGCCGAATGCTCTGGAATTGGCAGCAGGTTGAGTTCGATCTCGGCGATGACAGCCAGCGTGCCCTCGGATCCGCAAAGGACGGCATTGAGATCGAAGCGTCCATCGTCGCGACGGATATGCGCCAGGTCGTATCCCGTCATGTAGCGGTTGAGCCGGGGGAAAACCTCTGCGATCCTGGCGCCGTCATCCCGCGCGATGCGGTCGATTGTACGATGGATCTGCCCAATGCGATCCGTGCGGGCCATGACTTTGGCGAGCGAAATGTCATCGAGCGGGTGGGACCACCAGTCGGTTGCGTCACTCAGGATCACTCTGAGCCCGAGGACATGATTACTCGTTTTCCCGTAAAGGCATGAACCCTGGCCGCACGCATCGGTCGATACCATGCCGCCGATTGTCGCTCGATTGGACGTGGACAGTTCCGGAGCGAAGAAAAGGCCGTGTTCCCTGAGCGCGACGTTGAGCTGGTCCTTGACGACGCCGGCCTCCACGCGGGCGATCCTGCGCGCCGGATCGATTTCGAGTATTCTGTTCATGTGCCGCGAACAGTCAACGACGAGCCCGGTTGTCAGAGACTGGCCATTCGTTCCCGTGCCGCCCCCGCGCGCGACGACCTGCATTGTTTCGAAGCGTGCTTCGGAAAGGACGTGCATGAGGATTTTTATGTCCTCGACATCCTTGGGAAACACCACGGCCGACGGCTCCACCTGGTAGATGGAATTGTCCGTCGAAAAAACGGTGCGCGTTGCAGCACCGGCATCGGCGTTGCCGGAAAACCCTGCCTCTACGAGACGTTCAAAAAAACCGGCGGTATCGGCACGAGGGGCGCCACTCGTCTGCAGCCTTGGGATCATGAGTTTTCGCAGAAAAATTTACTTGAGGTTGGATTAACTTGGCATATAAGTGATAACATACAAATAAGGTGGCGCAACTGAAATAGAGAGGTGGAACGTGAAAGATCAAACAGCAGTCATCGTTGGCGGAGCTTCGGGTCTCGGCCTGACAACGGCAAAGCTCATGGCGTCTCACGGCGTTGCCAGGATTGGCCTCATCGATAGAAATGCGGAATTGCTCGCGTCTTCGGCGGAGACTTTGCGGGCCCTCGGTGTGGAAGTCGCAACGTCGGTTGCTGATATCGCCAGATCCGAGACCGCTCACCGTGGCTTCAACGAGATTGCGGAGAGGCTGGGCAGGGTACATTGCCTGATCAACAGCGCGGCGATCTATCCACGCAAACCGATCCTTGAAATCACCGACGAGGAATGGGATCTGGAAAACGCGATCAACGTCAAGGGCACATATCATATGATGGTGGCGGCCATTCTTCATATGCGCCAGCACGTCAATGCGCCGGAAGTGACTGGCCGTATTGTCAACGTGACGTCTGTCGATGCTTTTAAAGCGCACCCTCAAAACGCTCACTATGCAGCAACAAAAGCGGCAGTCGTCAGCCTCACCAAATCCTTCGCTGCGGAAGTCGCAAAAGATCAGATCCTCGTCAATTCCGTTGCACCTGCGGGTTTTGCCACGGATCGCGCCAAGGAACTCGGCTTTCTTCCCGAGCTTGCGAAAGCGAGTGCGTTGGGTCGCGCCGCAGAGCCTGTCGAAATGGCCGAATGGATCGTCATGATGGCGTCAAGCCGCAATACCTACGCGACTGGCGAGAACGTCGTCATCAGCGGGGGCTACATCTATGTTTGACGTCTATCGCAACGCCGTCGTCACAGGGGCGACTAGCGGCATCGGCAAGGCCACAGTGCTTGAACTCGCCCGGCGCGGCCTGACGGTCTATGCAATCGGCCGCAACCGGGAACAGCTCGATGAACTGTCCTCTGAAAAAGGTGTCATCGCGGTTCAGGCGGATGTGCGGGAGACGGAAAGGATCGCAGATGCCGTCAAGGGCGTAGAGATCGACGTTCTTGTCAACAATGCGGGCATCCTCTCCACCCGTGCGACGTTCCACGAGATCGATCCCGCCGAGATCGACGCGATGATCGATGTCAATCTCAAGGCGCCGATGCATCTCACACGGGCGCTCCTGCCGGGCATGGTTGAGCGCAGGCGCGGTCATCTGGTTTACATCGGCTCAAGCGGCGGTCAGGCGCCATATCCGAATATGGGCGCCTACGGCCCATCGAAGGCGGGTCTCAGCCTCTTCTGCGACAACCTGCGATGCGATCTTCTGGGGACGTCTGTCAGGGTAACCGAAGTGGTGCCGGGACGGGTCCAAACGGACCTCTACCGGACGGCAATGGCAGGAAACTCTGCCCGCACGCTGCTTTATGACGGCTATCGTCCTGTTCAGCCGGAGCACGTTTCATCGATCATCGTCAACGCGATTGAGCTTCCGGTATTTGTCGATGTCGCACGCATCGAGGTTTTCCCGACAGACCAGGCGACCGGCGGCGGTACGATGGTCAAGTTTCAGGAGTAGGGATGCTCGCAGCAACAAGCATTACTTGTCGAAGTTTTTCATTTTCTTGATTTCGCCGGTGCGGCGATGTGGTCATCATCTTTGCAAATATGAGGGTGATCGATGTCGAGGGCACTTGTAACAGGGGCAACAAGGGGGGCGGGCCGTGCGGTGGCGGCGGCACTTGCTTGCGCCGGCTATGAAACTTGCGCCCTTGGGCGCGACAGGCTGGTTCTGGAAGAGCTTCGCAGCGATTTCGGCGTGCTTCCCATGGCGATCGATCTGACCGATCGTGAGGCGGTGCGGGTGATCGTCGAGGGTATGAAACCCGATATCGTCGTGCACGCCGCATTGCGGTGGCCCACCGAAAAGGCGTTTGAGAAGCTTCAGGAAGCCGACATAGACATGGCTCTCGAAGTGAACCTCTCCGCAATGTTTCATCTGACGCGGTTGGTCCTGCCGGCGATGAAGGAGCAGGGGCTTGGCGCTCTGTTTGTGGTTTCGCCTCACTCCGGCGAAAGCCCGTCGATCCTGGAGCGAAGCGTAGCCGGCGCGAATGATGCATTTGTGGACGCCCTTCAAGGCGAACTGGCCGACGTCGGCATTACGGCACAGTCGGTCATTTGCGAAAAACCTCCGTTTCATTCGCTGGTCGCCTCTATTCTCGAACATCTGGAAACCGTCGGTCTGGCGCCTTTACGCTACAAAGCCGACGCTCATAATCATCAGGGAACGCGCAATGTTACGTAATGGTGGGCAGCTTTTGGTCGAATGCCTGTTGGCGCTCGGTGTGCGCAAAGGCTTCGGAGTGCCGGGAGAGAGTTATCTTGCCGTGCTGGACGCGTTGCATGATACGGTCGGCAGGCTCGATTATGTCGTGTGCCGCAATGAAGGAGGCGCCTCTTTCATGGCTGCCGCCTATGGCAAGCTGACCGGTCAGCCCGGCATCTGCTTCGTCACCCGTGGCCCTGGAGCCACCAATGCCTCGATCGGCGTTCACACCGCCATGCAGGATTCCTCGCCGATGATCCTGTTCGTCGGCCAGGTCGGCACCGACATGAAGGGCAGGGAAGCCTTTCAGGAAGTAGACTACAAGGCCACGTTTGGAACGGTGGCGAAATGGGCCGTCGAGATCGATCAGGTCGAGCGCATTCCCGAAATCGTCGCCCGCGCCTGGACGATGGCGGTTACCGGCCGTCCCGGCCCGGTTGTCATCGCCCTTCCGGAAGACATGCTGACGTCAATGACGGAAAAGGCGCCGCTTTCCGGCCCGGCCGAAATCATCGAGGCCGCGCCTTCGGAATTTGCCATGCAGCGCCTTGTGACGCTGCTGTCGCAGGCCAGGCGTCCCGTCATTCTTTATGGTGGCTGTAACTGGGAGGAAGGTTCGGCCAAGCGCCTTCAGGCTTTTGCGGAAGCATCCGATATCCCGGTCGTTTCTGTGTTTCGCTATCAGGACCAGTATGACAACGCTTCCGTCACTTTCTGCGGCGAAGCCGGAGTGGGTATGGTTGCGTCGGTGAAAGAACTGCTGCGCGATGCGGATGTGATCCTCGCGATCAATAACCGCTTCGGTGAAAACTCCACCGATGGATATACGCTGTTCGACGTCCCGCAGCCGCGTCAGCGCATCATCCACGTGCACGGTTCCGATCTGGAGATCGGCAAGATCTACCAGCCTGAACTCGGTATCCATGCCGGCCCGAATGCCTTTGCCGAAGCGCTCTCGGCGCTCGAACCGGTCAAGGGGCCATGGGCCGAGTGGCGAAAGAAGGGCCGCGCTGCTTACGAGGCAGGGTTTAACCTAAAGGATCTGCCGTCGCCGGTCGATATGGGCAAAGTCACAGCCTATCTCAACGAGATATTGCCGGAAGACGTCATCCTGACGAATGGCGCGGGCAACTTCACCGTCTGGCCGAACAAGTTCTTCAGGTTCGGCACCAGGGCCCGGCTTCTCGCCCCGCAGTCCGGTGCGATGGGCTATGGCGTACCGGCGGCGATTGCCGCCAAGGTTGCCTTCCCGGAGCGCACAGTCGTCTGCTTTGCCGGTGACGGTGATTTCCAGATGAACTGCCAGGAACTTGCAACGGCCCTGCAACACGGAGCACAGCCGATCATCCTTCTGCTGAACAACGGCATATACGGCACGATCCGCGCCCATCAGGAGCGCCATTATCCGGCCCGCGTCTCGGGAACCGAAATGGTCAATCCGGATTTTGTCGCTCTTGCCAAAGCATATGGTTTCCATGCCGAGCGGGTGACGGCGACGGCTGACTTCGCAGAGGCTTTCGAGCGTGCGCTTTCCTCCAGAACCGGTGCGCTTCTCGATCTCGATATCTCGCCGGAAGCTTTGACACCGAGACAGACCCTTTCCGAAATGCGCCAGGCCGCGCTTGCCAAGAAGGAAAACGCATGACCATCGGAAACGACATCCGCCTCGGCGCAGATATCGGCGGTACGTTCACCGATATCGCTCTCGACGTGCGTGGAACGCTGTATTCGACCAAGGTTCTGACCAATTATGCAGCGCCCGAACAGGCCATTCTGGACGGTATCGACATCGTCATCCGCGATGCTGGTATCGACATTTCGCAGATTGAGCTGATCATTCACGGTACAACGCTTGCCACCAACGCGTTGATCGAGCGTCGTGGCGCGCGCACAGCGCTGGTGACGACCGAGGGTTTTCGCGACGTGATCGAGATGCGTACGGAGAACCGCTTCGAGCAATATGATCTCGATCTCGTTCTGCCCAAACCGCTCATTCCACGGGAAGACCGGTTCCCGGTCAAGGGCCGCATCTCGGCGCAGGGTACGGAACTTCAGCCGCTGGACGAGCAGGCGCTGGAGGAAATCGCCAGACGGATCGCCGCCGAAGATTTCGGCGCCGTCGCCATCGGCTTCATTCATTCCTACATGAACCCGGACCATGAACGCCGCGCCCGCGAAATTCTCGCCCGAACACTCGCTCTGCCGATCTCGATCTCCAGCGAGGTTTCGCCGCAGATGCGTGAGTTCGAACGGTTCAATACTGTTTGTGCAAACGCCTATGTGCGCCCGCAAATGGCCGACTATCTCAATCGTCTCCAGGTCCGTCTCAAGGAAATGGGCGCCTCCTGCCCGGTCTTCATGATCCATTCCGGCGGCGGCCTCGTCTCGGTAGAGACGGCGGCCGAATTTCCCGTGCGGCTGGTCGAATCCGGCCCGGCCGGCGGTGCGATTTTCGCAGCGGATGTGGCGCGCCGCTTCGATCTTCAGCGGGTGGTCTCCTACGATATGGGCGGGACGACGGCAAAGATCTGCCTCATCGAGGATTTCCAGCCGCAGACCGCCCGGACGTTTGAGGTCGCGCGCACCTACCGATTCTGCAAGGGATCAGGCATGCCGATCTCCATCCCGGTCATTGAAATGATCGAGATTGGCGCTGGCGGCGGCTCGATCGCCTGGGTCGATGCCATGGGACGCATTCAGGCCGGGCCTGAATCGGCCGCGTCCGAGCCGGGTCCCGCCTGTTACCAGCGTGGGGGCGAGCGGCCGGCAATCACGGATGCCGACCTTGTTCTCGGCAAGCTCGATCCCGACAATTTCGCTGGCGGCAAGATCAAGCTGTCAACCGCGAAGGCGTCCGCCGCGATAGCCCGCGACGTCGGCGACAAGCTCAGGCTCGATCCGCTTTCGGCTGCTTTCGGCATCGTTGAGGTGGTGGATGAGAATATGGCCAATGCCGCCCGCGTCCATGCGGTTGAAAACGGCAAGAACATCTCGGAAAACACCATGATCGCCTTTGGCGGTGCCGCCCCCCTGCACGCCGCGCGGCTCTGCGAAAAGCTCGGCGTCGACCGCTGCCTCATCCCACAGGGCGCCGGTGTCGGTTCGGCGATCGGCTTCCTGAAGGCTCCCTTCGGTTATGAGGCGGTCGGCTCGCAGATCATGGGCCTGTCGGCCTTCGATACCGCCCGGCTCAACACGCTGCTGGACGACCTCAAGGAGACCGCCGAGGGTTTCGTGCGCGCCGGCACGGCTGGCAAGATCAGTCGGGAAGTGGTGGCGTTCATGCGCTATCGTGGCCAGGGTTGGGAAATTCCGGTTAGCCTGCCGGACCGTCATTTCCAGGCTGCCGACCGCGCGATGATCGAGGAGAATTTCAGGGCGCGCTATGCCCAGTTCTTCGGCCGGGCAGTGGAGGGGCCTGAAATCGAATTCGTCACATTCTCCGTCAAGGCGCAGGATGTGCGCCCCGGTGGTGAGCGCCATGCGCTGATCTCCGCCGGTAGCTCGATTGACACCCCCATCACGCGCGATGTGTTCGATCCAGCCGCGGGAGCACCCCTTAAAACGGCTATCGTGGAACGCTCGACGATCAGGGTCGGCGAGCGTGTTGCCGGTCCGGCGGTTATCGTCGAGCGTGAAACCTCGACCGTCGTCACCTCGCCGTTTGACGCCATCGTCCAGAGCGACGGCACCATCCTTCTGATCCGAAAGGAACTGTAATCCATGAGCCAGCTTGACGAAATCCGCATGCAGGTGATGTGGAACCGGCTGATCTCCGTCGTCGAAGAACAGGCGATGACGCTGTTGCGCACCGCTTTTTCGACCTCGGTGCGCGAGGCAGGCGACCTTTCCGCCGGTGTCTACAACGCAAAGGGTGAAATGCTGGCGCAGGCCGTGACCGGCACACCGGGCCATGTCAACACGATGGCTGAGGCCGTGCTGCACTTCATCGCGGAAATTCCGCGCGACGAGATGTATCCGGGTGACACCTACGTCACCAACGATCCCTGGAAGGGCACCGGCCATCTTCACGACATCACCATGGTTTCCCCTTCCTTCAAGGGAGACGAACTTATCGGCTTCTTCGCCTGCACGGCACATGTCGTCGATGTCGGCGGTCGTGGTTTCGGCGCCGATGGCAAGTCGGTTTATGAGGAAGGCATCCAGATCCCGATCATGAAGTTCGCCGAGCGCGGCGAGGTGAACAGGGATCTGTTGAAGATACTGCGCCTCAATGTTCGCGAGCCGAACCAGGTCATTGGCGACTTCTTCTCGCTTGCGGCCTGTAATGACGTCGGCCATCGTCGCCTGATCGAAATGCTGGACGAGATCGGCCTTCCCAATCTCGAGACGCTTGGCGCTTTCATCCTCTCGCGCACGCACACAGCGATCATGGAGCGGATTGCCGCCCTGCCGAAAGGCGCATGGAAAAACGAGCTTCTGACTGACGGTTACGACGAGCCGATCAATCTGGCTGCCGAGGTAACGATCAGCAACACGTCGGTCGATGTCGATTTTTCCGGCACGGACGCGATGAGCCGGTGGGGCATCAACGTGCCGCTGATCTATACGAAGGCCTATGCCTGCTACGCGCTGAAATGCGTTGTCGCCCCCGACATTCCCAACAATGCGGCTTCGCTTGCCGTCTTCAACGTTTCCTCTCCGATCAATATTCTCAACGCCGAGCGCCCGGCTCCGGTTTCTGTTCGGCACGTGATCGGACACATGGTGCCAGACCTTGTGCTTGGCGCGCTTGCAAAGGCGCTGCCGGGAAAAATCCTCGCCGAAGGCGCCGCAGCGCTATGGAACATCCATATTTCCGCCCGGCCGGTTGCCGGTGCACAAGGACGGCGCGCCGAGGTGCTGATGTTCAATTCGGGTGGCATGGGCGCGCGGCCTGGCCTTGATGGACTGTCTGCAACGGCCTTCCCCTCCGGTGTCCATACGATGCCAATCGAGGCGACGGAACATACCGGGCCGATTGTCGTCTGGCGCAAGGAATTGCGTCCGGATTCCGCCGGCGATGGCGAATATCGCGGCGGTCTCGGTCAGATCATCGAGATCGCGCCGGCCGATGGCCATGAGTTCGACTTCTCCGCCATGTTCGACCGCATCGGGACACCGGCGGCGGGTCGCGATGGCGGCGAACCGGGAAAGCCCGGCAAGGCCATGCTGGATGACGGAACATTGCTGCGGCCGAAAGGATGGCAGCATGTGCCCTCCGGACGCAGGCTGGTCCTGCATTTGCCGGGCGGCGGCGGTTTCGGCGATCCGGAAAAGCGCAGCGAAGCGGCGAAGGTCGAAGATGTCCGCAAGGGTTATGTGACGGAGACGAAATGATGACGAGGATTGCAGACCGTCTTGCGGCGGTAAAACCTTCGGCCTCGATGGCCGTGTCGCAGGCAGCCAAGGATCTGGCCGCCACCGGGGTCGATGTCATCGATCTTGGTCTCGGTGAACCCGATTTTTCCGCCCCGGCGCATGTGACCGAGGCGGCATTCAAGGCGGCCCGCGAAAACCGGATGCTTTATACCGCCGCACCCGGCACACCAGAGCTGCGCCGCGCCATCGTCGGCAAGTTCAAACGCGAGAACGGACTTGATTTTGCCTTCGACGAGATCGCCGTTGCCAACGGCGCCAAGCAGATCATCTTCAACGCTCTGATGGCGACCGTCAACGAGGGCGACGAGGTCATCCTTCCCGCCCCCTATTTCGTCTCCTATCCGGAAATGGCGAAGCTTTTGGGTGGTGTGCCGGTGACACCGGCTTGCGGTGCCGAAGACGGTTTTCGCCTGACGCCCGAAGTGCTGGAAGCAGCAATCACACCGAAGACGAAATGGCTGTTTCTCAACCTGCCGGGCAATCCGTCCGGCGCAGTGTACAGCGAGAAACAGCTTCAGGCGCTCGGCGTCGTTCTCACCCGCCATCCGCAAGTTCTCGTCCTGTCCGATGAGATTTACGAACACATCATTTTCGATGGCCGCAGTTTCGTCAGCTTCGGTAAGGCCCGCCCGGACCTGCGCGACCGCAGCCTGATCGTCAACGGCGTCTCCAAGGCCTATGCGATGACCGGCTGGCGTGTCGGTTATGCCGCTGGTCCGAAGGATCTCATCAAGGCAATGTCGACCGTGCAGAGCCAGTCCTGCACATCGGTTGCGGCGGTGGCGCAGATCGCGGCGCAAGCTGCGCTCGAAGGACCCCAGGAAGAGGTCAGCCGCTTCCGTGAGGCGTTCGAGCGCCGCCGGGACCTCGTCGTGCGCGGAATTTCCGCAATCGAAGGCCTGACGCTCGATCCGCCGGAAGGCGCGTTCTACGCCTATATCGGTTGCGCGGCGCTTATCGGTGCGAAGACGCCGGAAGGCGCCACGATCGCCAATGACAGCGACTTTGCAACCTATCTTCTTCGCGAGGCTCATGTCGCGGCCGTACCGGGTGCGGCCTACGGCCTGTCTCCCTTCTTCCGTATTTCCACCGCGACATCCGAGGCCATCCTTCAGGATGCCATCGCCCGCATTGCGGCTGCCGTTTCCAGACTGCAAAGCTAAGACAGGACCTCAAGGATCCCATGACAAAACCCTTCAAGACCATCCTGATCACCGGTGCGGCCGGACGGCTCGGCACCGAGTTACGCAAGGGGCTTGCGCATCTTGCAGACACGCTGCGCCTTGCTGATCGCATTGCGGTAGAAAACGTCCGCGCCAACGAGGAAGCGCTGACATTCGAACTTTCGGATGCAGCTGCCGTGATGAAGGCTGCCGAGGGTGTCGACGCCATCGTTCATTTTGGCGGCGCGCCGCTTGAGACGGGCTGGGCGACCATTCTCGATTCCAACATTCAGGGCAGTTACAATATCTACGAAGCCGCCCGGCAGAATGGTGTGAAGCGCGTCGTCTATGCCTCATCGGTTCACGCCATCGGCTATCACGAGCTGGAAGCGCATATCGATGTCGATGCGCCGGTGCGCCCCGACAGCCTTTACGGCGTATCGAAATGCTTCGTGGAGGCACTAAGCCGGTTCTACTGGGACAAGTTCGGCATCGAATCTGCCTGCCTGCGCATATTCTCGTCGTTCCCGGAGCCTGCGGACCGTCGCATGCTTTGGTCGTGGCTTTCGTTCGGTGATTGCGTGCGCCTCGTCGAAGCCAGCCTGACGGCTCCGCGCATTGGACATACAATCAGCTTCGGCATCTCCGATAATAAGGTTAAGCCCGTGGACAATTCCCTGAGCGGCCACATCGGTTTTCAGCCGGAGGATAATTCCGAACGATTTCGCGCCGATGTCGAGGGACGGACGGCGCCGAATGACCCAAAAGCGCCCGCCACACGTTATCTCGGCGGCTGGTTCGTCGATCTCGGACATCCTGACGATGAGGTCTCCAAATGAAAGACGCCTATGACGTGGTGATCGTCGGTGGAGCGGTCATCGGCTCCGCTGTGGCCTATTATCTCGCCGCCAATCCGGACTTCAAAGGCTCCATTCTGGTCGTGGAGCGGGATCCGACCTATCTGACCGCATCGACATCGCTGTCGTCGTCATCGATCCGCACGCAGTTCTCCAATCCGATCAACGTCAGGATCAGCCAGTACGGGTCCGAGGTGATCCGCAATTTCGGCGAGATGATGCAGGTCGGAGATGACAAGCCCGATCTCGGCTTCCATTCCGGCGGCTATCTCTTCCTTGCCAGTACGCCGGAGCAGGTGGAGATTCTGCGGGAAAATCACTTAGCGCAAAAGGCATGTGGCGCCGATGTCGTTCTCTGGAACAGGGATGAACTCGGTGAAGCCTTCCCGCACCTCAATGTCGCCGACATCGAACTTGCGTCCTACGGCCGGTCCGGCGAAGGCTGGTTCAACAATACCGGTCTGATGTACGGCTTCAAGAACAAGGCCCGCTCGTTGGGTGCCGAATATGTCACCGGCGAGGTGGTTGGGATCGGTCGTGAAGGCGATACCGTAACACAGATAACGTTGAAATCCGGCGCCGTGGTCAAGGCTGGTACAATCGTCAACGCATCGGGCCCGCGTGCCGCTTTGACCGCCAGAATGGCCGGTCTTCATATTCCGGTTGAACCCCGCAAGCGCACGCTTTTCGTCTTCGATTGTGCGAAAACGCCGGAAGGCACTGCTGCAGTCAACCAGGGTCGGTTGCCGCTGATGATCGACCCGAGCGGTGTCTTCTGCCGTCCCGAGGGTCGTTTTTTCCTGTCCGGCTGCCCACCCATTGAAGACCCGGCAGCGGACTGGGACGATTTCGAACCGCGCTACGAAGAGTTTGAAGAAATCATCTGGCCGGCCCTTGCCGAACGGTCAGCCGCTTTCGAGGCGATCAAGGTCGTGAACCAGTGGGCCGGTCATTACGACTTCAATACGCTGGACCACAATCTGGTCGTTGGCCGTCATCCACAGGTTCGCAACTTCATCTTCGCCAACGGCTTTTCCGGGCATGGCCTGCAGCAGGGACCGGCGACAGGGCGCGGCGTTTCCGAACTGATCGTTTATGGCGAATACCGGACACTGGACCTGACGGAAGTCGGCTTTGAACGCATTGTCGAAAATCGACCTTTCCTTGAAAAGGCGGTGATCTAATATACAGCGCTTATCCGATGCACACAGCTCGGATAAGCGTCGGAAATCTCGTTTGGCAGCGGAGGTGAAATTGGCCGGGCAGCATATGCGACTTCCCCCTTTGAATGCGCTACGCGCCTTCTGGGCCGTCATGCGGCAGGGAAGCTTTCGTAGTGCTGCCGATGAATTGCTGGTCACCCCGCAGGCCGTGAGCCAGCAGATCAAGTTGCTGGAGGACATTCTTCATGTGCCGCTCTTCGAGCGCAAGGCGCGGGTGATAGAACCCACGGAACAGGCCATCGTGCTCTCCCACTTCATCGAGGCGGGTTTCGATGAATTCACCGAAGGCATTCGCCGCGTTACCAATTCCACTTATCGAAACCGTATCAATATCAATGTCAGCCCTTATTTCGCGACCCGCTATCTCATGGAGAGACTGGAACGATTCCGCGAATTGATGCCCGGCGCGGATATTCGCATGACAACCATGGTCAGCATCCGCGATTTCGCCGCTGACGAGGTGGACGTTTGTATCCAGTGGGGCTTCGGGGCCTGGAAGGATTATGATTGCCAGCTGCTGGTGCGTGATCCGAAGATCATTTGCTGCGCTCCCGAACTCGCTGAGCGGATTCGGGAGCCGAAAGACCTCACGGCGTTCACGCTTTTACATCCCGTTATGGCCAGAAACCTGTGGGGCAAGGTGCTGAGACACCTGGGGCTGGAGCCGGCGGAAATCGCCGGCGAAATCGAGTTTCAGGATGCTGCCACCATGCGCCGGGGAACGGTGTCGGGTCTCGGCGTCGGGCTTGTCTCGAGACTTGATGCCCTGTCCGATATCAAGGCGGGCAGGCTGGCCGCTCCCCTGGGGATCGACCGGCTGGACGGTATGGAGGAGCGAGATGTGCCCGGGTTCTATCTCGTTGTGCCGCGAGCCCACAAGCGGGTCAAAATCATCTCGACGTTCTGCGAGTGGATTTGTGCGGAGGATTGGTCCTCCAGACGTGAATTCGACTGATTTTTCCACCCTCCGAAAACCGGAACGCACAAATGCGCCGACGCTTCTCTTGACGCGGCGCTGCAAGCTTTCGTCGCCTTGCCGCGACAGCAGGGAGAGAAAGTAAATCTTGTCTATCGCTGTTGTTTCTTGGTTTGGTCAGGACCGCAAGTAATGCAGTCTTTCTTCTGGCCGGATGGACGGAGAACGACAGAAATCCCTCTCAAACGCGCCCTCGATTAAGCTCCTTTTCCCTGGTTGTCGCGACAGGCCCCGGGGATGGCTATCGCAACAAAAAGAGAGAGCAATTCTCCGGGCAGCTAACGGTCATTGGGCCAAACCAGAGGGATTTAAAAAATGAATTCTATTTCGAAGCTTCTTGCGGGCGCTGCTTTCGCGTCGGCTCTTGTCGTCTCCAGCGCATATGCTGCAGACACGATCAAGATCGGCGTTGCGGGCCCGATGACAGGTGCCAACGCCACTTTTGGTGAGCAGGTGTGGACCGGTGTTTCTGCCTATATCAAAAACGTCAACGAGGCCGGCGGCATCGATGGGAAGAAGGTGGAGCTGGTCAAGGGCGATGACGCCTGCGAGCCCAAGCAGGCGGTCGCGGTCGCCAATCGTTTTGTCGACCAGGACAAGGTGCAGGCGCTCGTCGGTCACTTCTGCTCGTCCAGCACCATTCCCGCATCTGAAATTTACAACGACGCCGGTATCCTCATGGTTACCCCGTCTTCGACCAACCCGATCGTCACCGACCGCGACCTCGAAACCGTGTTCCGTACCTGCGGTCGTGACGACCAGCAGGCCGTGGTTGCCGGCTCGTTCATCCTCGACACGCTGAAAATCGACAAGATCGCTCTTATTCATGACAAGGATACCTACGGTCAGGGCCTCGTGGATGCGTTGAAGAAGACGCTCGCCGATCGCAAGGTCGAGCCGGTTCTTTATGAAGGGCTGACGCGCGGTGAACGCGACTTCAACGCGCTCGTCACCAAGATCAAGAGCTCGGGCGCAAAAGCCGTCTATTTTGGCGGCCTCATTCCTGAAGCCGGCCCGCTCATCCGCCAGATTCACGAACAGGGACTGGACGTCGCCTTCGTCAGCGGTGACGCGCTTGCCCAGGCCGAAATCGTGACCGCAGCCGGCGGCGCGCAGAACCTCAAGGGTGTCTATTATTCGTCGGCGGCAGATCCAAAGGAAGATCCGGCATCCGCGGATGCACTTGCGGACCTCAAAAAGCAGAACATCGCGCCCGACAACTACACCTTGTTCGGTTATGCCAGCGCCCAGACCATCGTGGCGGCCATTCAGGGCACCAAGGATGGCAAGATTGAGGATCAGGTGAAATGGCTGCACGTCAACACGGTCAAGTCCGCGGTCGGTAATCTCGGCTGGAACGACAAGGGCGACGTCAAGGACTTCAAGTTCGTCTTCTACTCTTTCGACGACAAGGGCGCTCCGGTTCGCAACTAAACGATCCTGTTACCGGGGCCGGTCGGCATGGCCGAGTCGGCCCCGCCTGCGCAGGCAAAAACAATCAAAAAAGGGGTTCGCCATGGATTTTTACATCTTGGCGCAGCAGCTGATCAACGGGATCACGCTGGGCACCATTTATGGTCTCATCGCCGTGGGCTATACCATGGTCTATGGCGTCATTCGCATGATCAACTTTGCCCATGGCGACGTTTACATGGTCTCTGCTTACGTCGCGGCGATCGTGCTTGCCGTCATCAGCTTTTTCGGCATCCAGTCAGTGCCCTTCGCGCTGATATCCATTCTCGTCATCACCTGTTTCATCACGGCGGTCTACGGCTGGGCGATCGAGCGCGTTGCATACCGGCCTTTGCGCGGTTCGACCAAACTTGCGCCGCTGATCTCGGCCATCGGCATTTCGCTGATGCTGCAAAGCTATGTTCAAATCGCCCAGGGAGCCCGTGACCAGGGCGTTCCGATCCTGATACAGGGCGCCTTCCGCTTCGGCGGCGAAGAGCACTTTGCGCAGATTACCTATATGCAGACCATCATCCTGGTCGCATCGCTGGTCGCCATGGGTATCCTGACCTATGTTATCAATCATACGCGCATCGGACGGCAGTGCCGCGCGACCCAGCAGAACCGCCAGATTTCCGCGGTGCTTGGCGTCGATACCGACCGCATCATCTCCACCGTTTTTGTCATCGGCGCATCGACTGCGGCAGTCGGGGGCACACTGGTGACGTTCAACTATGGCTCCTTCAATTTCTTCATCGGCTTTGTGATGGGTATCAAGGCCTTTACCGCCGCCGTGCTTGGTGGGATCGGTTCGCTCCCCGGCGCGGTGCTGGGCGGTGTTCTCCTTGGGCTGACCGAAGCGCTTTTCGCCGGTTACGTCAGCACCGACTACAAGGATGTTTTCGCCTTTGGCCTGCTGATCGTCCTTCTCTTCTTCCGCCCCTATGGCCTGCTCGGGCGGCCTGAAATCCAGAAGGTGTGAGGAGGCCATGATGAACACGCATGAAAACCCTCTGCTGAAACTTGGCAAGGAGGCTCTGCTGACCTTCTGTGTGTCGCTCGTGCTGGTCGGGCCGATTTCCGGCCTTGTGCTCGACGGCTTCACCTTCCGCAACGAACTTGTTCACGCGGTTCTGATCGCAGCCATCATTACCCTCGGCAGGGTCGTGCTGTCAGTCGCCTCGATGACGCCGGCCGGCCGGCGTATCTCGGCGATACTGAGCCGCAGCGGCGGTGGCGTGACGGTGCGGTCGGGGCAGGAGCGTTCGCCTGCTCCGCTCCTTGCGATCCTGTTTCTCGCCGGTCTCGCATTGCCTTTCGTCGCCGACAAATATTTTTTGGGTATTGCCATCCTCGCCCTGATCTACTGCCTGCTGGGTCTCGGCCTCAATATCGTCGTTGGCCTTGCCGGCCTGCTGGATCTCGGTTTCGTTGCCTTTTATGCGGTTGGCGCCTATCTCCTGGCGCTCGGTTCGCAATATCTGGGTCTCGGCTTCTGGAGCGCGCTGATTATTGCTCCGTTCCTGGCCAGCCTCTGCGGCATGATCCTCGCTTTTCCGGTTCTGAAGATGCATGGCGACTACCTTGCCATCGTCACGCTTGGTTTCGGTGAAATCATTCGTCTTGTGCTCAATAACTGGCTGGCCTTCACTGGCGGTCCGAACGGAGCACCGGTGCCGCCACCGACCCTGTTCGGCCTCGAATTCACCCGCACGGCGCGCCAGGGTGGAACCCCCTTCCACGAGGCGTTCGGCATTCCCTACAATGCCGACTACAAGTTCTGGTTCATCTATCTGGTGCTGTTCCTCGTTGTCTGCGCGGTGATCTATGCGGTGCAGCGTTTGCGTGTCATGCCGCTCGGCCGCATGTGGGAAGCCCTGCGCGAAGACGAGATCGCCTGCCGCTCTCTCGGCGTCAACCACGTCTTCATCAAGCTTTCCGCCTTCATGCTGGGCGCTTCGACCGGCGGCCTCGCCGGTGTGTTCTTCGCCGTCCATCAGGGCTTCGTGAACCCGACATCCTTCACCTTTTTCGAATCCGCGCTGATCCTCGCCATTGTCGTGCTCGGCGGTCTCGGGTCGACGGTCGGAGTGGTGCTGGCGGCTCTCGTCCTGACCATTCTTCCCGAGCTCCTGCGCGATTTCGCCGAGTATCGTGTCTTCGTTTTTGGCGTGCTGATGGTGGTGATGATGATCTGGAAACCGCGCGGCCTCGTCCGTGTCACGCGGCCGGCCTTCTTCCCGTCCAAGTCTGCCGAACGGGCGTCGTCTCCTGTTCTTGGCGCCAATGCGGAGGCAAGCCGATGACCGCACCGCTCCTTGAAGTTTGCAATGTCACGATGCGTTTCGGCGGCATCGTTGCTAACCGCAACGTCAATTTTTCCGTCGAAAAAGGCGCAATCACCGCGTTGATAGGCCCCAACGGGGCCGGCAAGACAACGATGTTCAACTGTATCACCGGTTTTTATCGTGCGAGCGAAGGCAATATCCTTCTGCATGGCGAGAACGGTGCGCAGGATATCGGTGAACTGATCGCCCGGCCGATTACCGGTGGCTCGCATCTGGCGACCCGTGCCGGCATCGCCCGCACCTTCCAGAACATCCGACTGTTCCGCGAGATGTCGGTGGTGGAAAACCTTCTTGTGGCTCAGCACCGGCAGACCGCCAACAATCTGCTGAGCGGTGTCTTCTCGACACCTGCCTATCGCCGCGCCGAACGCGAGGCGGTCGACCGCGCCTATTATTGGCTGGAGCGCATGCATCTTGCCGAGGATGCCAACCGGCTTGCCGGTGAACTGCCCTATGGCCGCCAGCGACGGCTGGAAATTGCCCGTGCCATGTGCACCTCGCCAAAGCTGATCTGCCTCGACGAGCCGGCTGCCGGCCTCAATCCGGCAGAAACCAGGGAATTGTCCGAGGTCCTGCAGATATTGCGGGCCGACCATGACCTGACGGTGCTGGTCATCGAGCACGACATGGGGCTGGTGATGCGGATTTCGAACCATATCGTCGTGCTCGACCACGGCGAAGTCATATCCAATGGCACGCCTGACCATGTGGCGAATGATCCGGCCGTGATTGCCGCCTATCTCGGCGTCAGCGAAGAAGAGGTCCACTGATGCAGCAAATCCCGCTTCTCGAATTCGTTGGGGTGCATACCCATTACGGGCCGGTCGAGGCCCTGAAATCCGTCGATGTGCATATCCGTTCCGGCGAGATCGTCAGCCTGATCGGTGCAAATGGGGCCGGCAAGACGACGCTTCTGTCGACCATCTTCGGATCGCCGCGGGCAACTGGCGGCCGTATTCTTCATCGCGGAGAGGATATCTCGCGGTTGTCGACCCATCGGATCGCCAGACGCGGCATCGCATTGGTGCCGGAAGGCCGGCAGATCTATCAGGACATGTCGGTCGAGGAGAACATGATGATGGGGACGACGCCAATCGGGATGGAGCATTTCGACGAAGACAGGGCGACGATGTTCGACCTGTTCCCGCGGTTGAAGGAGCGTCGCAACCAGATGGCTGGCACCATGTCGGGCGGCGAACAGCAGATGCTGGCGATTGCGCGCGCCATGATGGCGCGGCCCGAACTGATCCTGTTCGACGAGCCCTCGCTTGGCCTTGCGCCGCTCGTCGTCAAGCGCGTGTTCGAAGTTCTGTCCGAGATCGCCAGCATGGGCAAAACCATCTTTCTGGTCGAACAGAACGCCAATCATGCGCTGAAACTGTCGCAGCGGGCTTATGTGATGGTCAACGGACGGATCCATCTGTCTGGAGAAAGTGCAGCGCTTCTCGACAATGAAGACGTCCGCAAGGCCTATCTCGGCCTGCACTGAGCAGGCTCCGCGAGCAGGCTCTGCCATGCTGCACGCTTCAGTTGAAGCCGACCGAAATTTTCCCACTCACGCCTGAGGAAAGCCGCCGATGAAGATCCTTGT
>NZ_ASXX01000018.1:0-88993 GCF_001526505.1 Agrobacterium sp. D14 | reverse complement strand
AAATCCTCCACACAAGCCCGAGCATGACGGAGGTGAGGTCTTGCGCCTTTCTCACCCTCATGGCCGGAGCGATCCGGCCATTTTTTTGTCCACCCTCATAATAGTCGGTTCCCGCCATTCACACGATCCGCTAGAGCTTGATCGATCATGATCATGCGGAGGGATCTATGCTGGAACTGATTTGGCGCGGCATTGCCATGGGCATTGGCGGCACCGTGTTTATGGATATATGGGCAATCGTGCTGCACCGGTTCTTCGGCCAGTCAGCGCCAAACTGGGCGCCGGTCGGCCGCTGGTTCTGGCACGTGCCGAAAGGTACGATATTTCACGACAGCATCGCCACGGCTGAACCCTATGAACATGAACTGGCGCTCGGCTGGATTTCGCATTACGCCGTCGGCATTGTTTATGGCGTCATTCTCGCGCTGGTGGTTCCGGCCGCGTGGTTTGCCGATCCCTCCTTCATTGAGCCGTGGATCGTCGGCATCATAACGGTCGGCGCGGGCTGGTTCCTGTTGCAGCCGGGGCTCGGCATTGGCTGGGCGGCGTCGAAGACCCCCAACCCGAACAAGGTCCGCTTTTTCAACCTTGTGGCTCATACGGTTTTCGCCCTAGGCATGTATGCCGTGGCGCTTTTGATGCGCTAAATGAAAAGGGGGCTGAAAAGCCCCCCTCTCCTATCCGGTTCTCAGATATTCGCCGAGAACGTATCGCAATCTTCGACACGGCCGCTCTGGAAACCGCGCTTGAACCATTCCGCGCGCTGTGCCGAGGTGCCGTGGTTGAAACTGTCAGGCACCACATAGCCCTGGGTCTGCTTCTGCAGCGTATCGTCGCCGATCTGGTGGGCGGCGTTCAGCGCTTCCTCGAGGTCGCCGGTTTCGAGAATGCCCTTCTGCTCGGTGAACTTGCCCCAGATGCCGGCATAGCAATCCGCCTGAAGCTCGACGCGCACCGACATCTTGTTGGCATCCACCTGGCTCATCGACTGACGGCGGCGGTTGAACTCCGGCAGAACGCCGGTCAGGTTCTGGATGTGGTGGCCCACCTCATGCGCAATCACATAAGCCTGCGCGAAATCGCCGGCCGCGCCGAAACGCTGGTCGAGTTCCTTGAAGAAGCTGGTGTCGAGATAGACCTTACGGTCGCCCGGGCAATAGAACGGGCCGCTGGCGGCGGAAGCATAACCGCAGGCGGAAGACACCTGACCGGAGAACAGAACCAGCGTCGGCTTCTGATAGGTCTCGCCGGCCGACTGGAAAATGCCGCTCCACGTATCTTCCGTCTCGGCCAGCACGGTGCGCACGAAAGCCGTCGTCTCGTCCGACGACTGGCCTTGCGGACGCGTGCCTGCCTGCTGGCCGCCGGATTGCTGCGTCGTTCCGCCGCCATCCAGCGAAATATCGCCGCCCGAAAGCAGCGTCAGCGGGTTGATGCCAAGCACCCAGCTTATCAGCAGGATAACCAGAATGCCGCCAATACCGATACCGCCGCCGCGCCGCCCGATAGGCACACGCATTCCGCCACGGGAAAAAGGATCGTTGCCCGACGGCCCCGATCCCGCCGACATGCCGCGCTGGTCCTCGATATTGTCCGACTGGCGGCGCCCTCTCCATTCCATGCTATTCTCCCGGCGGATATCGCCTTAACAAGCTGCCTTATAACGGCACTATAATACATCTTGTTCCGGAAGGAAGCAGAGGCGAAAAAACGGAGGCCTTCATGCGGCTCTGCGTCTTTGTTTCAGCACGGTCAGAAACAGGAAGACAAACAGGAGAGCGCCGGCGGAAAAGGCCACAAATCCGGCTCTGCCATCACCAAAAGCAACCTCATGCATGATGCGGCCGGGAACGAAGGTGAAACCTCCGGCAATCACGATGCCGCCGAGATAAACGCTCTGCATGATCCGCATATGGCGTCTGATATCGCCGCGGCGCGCGAAATAGATCGATTGAAGACAGCCATATATCGTGAAGGCGGAAAGCAGGTGGATCGGGCTGAAACCGTAAAACATCCTCAATCCGTGGATGAAGAACGTCGAAACTGATGTCACGACCATCAGCATCACCCATATCTTGCCGAACAGCCGGTGGATGGCAGTTCCCTTGGGGCGCAGGAAGATGAAGGCGCCGAGAATGGCCGCAGGCACGACAGTGGCGACATGGAACTGCACGGCAAGCGGTGCGTCTAACAAAGGCTGGAATGACATGGGTGCTGTTTCGGCTCGGTTGAAATCACCGGCAATTTCGGCAAAACATGCGCTCAGGAAAAACGGATTGACGCCAACCGCAGGAAAACTTCGTGGATCACCCATATCTGCAATCCACGCTTCGTGAAATGCACGCCATCCTGCAATCGCGCAGGCTGTGGCTGACGTTTCTCGCCGTGCTGGCGATCTTCATCGTGACCGGACCTTTCGGAACGAGCGAAACCATGAGCTTCGCCGACCGGCTGCTTTACTGGACAATCATACAGGCCAGCGCCTGGACATTCGCCATATCCTTTTCCATCATCGCCAACAGCATCCTTGCCGGCAGCATCGAAAATATGCTGACGCGCATGATGATCGGCTCGCTGACGGCCGCCCTGCCGATCGGGCTGCTGCTCACCATCACGAACCGGGTCTTTTCAGGCAAGGAAATGGGTTTCGGCCCCTTTTTACAAAGCAGCCTGTCGTCTCTGCCTCTCTGCGCCATCTTCTGCCTGCTAAGTTATCTCACCGCCTGCCAGTCGCTCGAAACAGCGGCCAATGCCGCTACGGACACGGGCGAAGATACCAGACGCGAGGTAAAGGGCGTCGTACCGCTGCTGGAGCGGCTACCGCCGCAAAAGCGCGGAGAATTGCTGCGACTGTCGGTGCAGGACCACTATACTGAAATCGTCACCACGCGCGGGAATCAGCTCGTTCTGCTGCGTTTTTCCGATGCGCTGAAAGAAATCGGCCAGACGGAAGGCTTGCAGGTGCACCGGTCGCACTGGATTGCCGATGCCGACGCCGTCTCGCTGCGCAAACAGGCCGGTCGTCTGCATGTCATTACAAGAGACGGCACGGAAATTCCCGTCAGCCGCTCCTATAGTGCAGCGGTCCAGGCCCGTTTCACCGTGCACGCCCCTGCCGGTTAAGAGTTTCTGTCGATTCCGGAATTTATGGGGTTCCGTTCTCAAAAACATTTGCCTATAAGCCGCTTCTAGCCTGAAAACATTTGAATTGCGCCCCCCGGCCGGTGATCCTTCACCCTGGCCGGTGTTTTGCGCAACCGAAAAGCGGAACGAGAGAGCCATGCCGAAGCGCCAAGATATCAAGTCCATCCTCATCATCGGCGCGGGACCGATCGTCATCGGCCAGGCATGTGAATTCGACTATTCCGGCACGCAGGCCTGCAAGGCGCTGAAGGAAGAGGGTTATCGGGTCATCCTGGTCAACTCCAACCCGGCGACGATCATGACCGATCCGGGCCTTGCCGACGCCACTTACGTCGAGCCGATCACGCCGGAAGTCGTGGCGAAGATCATCGCCAAGGAGCGTCCGGATGCGCTTCTGCCGACCATGGGCGGCCAGACCGCGCTCAATACCGCGCTCTCTCTCAAGCGCATGGGCGTTCTCGACCGTTACAATGTGGAGATGATCGGCGCGAAACCCGAAGCCATCGACATGGCCGAAGACCGAGCCCTCTTCCGCGAAGCCATGGCCCGCATCGGCCTTGAAACCCCGCGCTCCATGCTGGCCAACGCCACCGAGATCAAGGACGCCGACCGCAAGAAGCACGAGGCAGCACGCACCGAGCTGAAGGGCAAGCTCTCCGGTCCCGATCTCGACAAGGCGCTGGACGATCTCGAAAACCAGTGGAACCTCGGCGAAACCGACCGCAAGCAGCGCTACATGGCACATGCCATGGCGATTGCCGCTCAGGCCATCGATCATGTCGGCCTGCCGGCCATCATCCGCCCGTCCTTCACGCTCGGCGGCACCGGCGGCGGCATTGCCTATAACCGCTCGGAATTCTTCGACATCGTCTCCGGCGGCCTCGACGCCTCGCCGACGACGGAAGTTCTGGTCGAAGAATCGGTTCTCGGCTGGAAGGAATATGAGATGGAAGTCGTCCGCGACAAGGCGGACAATTGCATCATCATCTGCTCCATCGAAAATATCGATCCGATGGGCGTCCACACGGGCGACTCGATTACGGTTGCACCGGCGCTGACCTTGACCGACAAGGAATACCAGATCATGCGCAACGCCTCGATTGCGGTGCTGCGCGAGATCGGTGTCGAAACCGGCGGCTCGAACGTGCAGTTCGCCGTCAACCCGAAGGACGGCCGCCTCGTCGTCATCGAAATGAACCCGCGCGTGTCGCGCTCCTCGGCTCTCGCCTCAAAGGCAACCGGCTTCCCGATCGCCAAGATCGCCGCCAAGCTCGCCATCGGCTATACGCTGGACGAACTGGAAAACGACATCACCGGCGGCGCGACGCCTGCTTCGTTCGAACCTTCCATCGACTACGTCGTCACCAAGATCCCGCGTTTCGCCTTCGAGAAATTCCCCGGCGCCTCGCCGATCCTCACCACCGCCATGAAGTCGGTCGGCGAAGTCATGGCCATCGGCCGCACCTTCGCGGAATCGCTGCAGAAGGCGCTGCGCGGCATGGAAACCGGCCTCACCGGTCTCGATGAAATCGAAATCCCCGGCTATGAGGAAGGCGAAGGCTCCAAGAACGCCATCCGCGCCGCCATCGGCACGCCGACGCCGGACCGCCTGCGCATGGTCGCCCAGGCGCTGCGCATGGGCATGAGCGAAGAGGAAGTCCACGAGAACTCGAAGATCGATCCGTGGTTCATCGCCCAGTTCAAGGCCATCGTCGACATGGAAGCCCGCATCCGCGAGCACGGCCTGCCGCAGGATGCCGAAAACCTGCGCATGCTGAAAGCCATGGGCTTCTCCGACGCCCGCCTTGCCAGCCTGACGTCCAAGCGCCCGAAGGAAGTGGCCGAGCTGCGCAACAGCCTGAATGTTCGCCCGGTCTTCAAGCGCATCGACACCTGCGCGGCCGAATTCGCGTCGCCCACTGCTTACATGTATTCGACCTATGAAATTCCCTTCGTCGGCGCAGCCCGCTCGGAAGCGCAGGTTTCCGACCGCAAGAAGGTGGTCATCCTCGGCGGCGGTCCGAACCGCATCGGCCAGGGCATCGAGTTCGATTATTGCTGCTGCCATGCCGCCTTCGCGCTGAAGGATGCCGGCTTCGAGGCGATCATGATCAACTGCAACCCGGAAACGGTTTCCACGGACTACGACACGTCCGACCGCCTCTATTTCGAGCCGCTGACGGCCGAAGACGTGATCGAGATCATGCGCGCCGAGCAGGAAAAGGGCGAATTGGTCGGCGTCATCGTGCAGTTCGGCGGCCAGACCCCGCTGAAGCTCGCCGAAGCGCTGGAAAAGAACGGCATACCGATCCTCGGCACCGCGCCTGACATGATCGATCTTGCCGAAGACCGCGACCGCTTCCAGAAGCTGCTGATGAAGCTGGACCTCGCCCAGCCGAACAATGGCATCGCCTATTCGGTCGAGCAGGCCCGCCTCGTCGCTTCGGAAATCGGCTTCCCGCTGGTCGTTCGCCCGTCTTACGTTCTGGGTGGCCGCGCCATGCAGATCATCCATTCGGAAGGCCAGCTCCAGACCTATCTGCTCGACACGGTTCCGGGCCTCGTACCCGAGGACATCAAGCAGCGTTACCCGAACGACAAAACCGGCCAGATCAACACCCTGCTCGGCAAGAACCCGCTGCTGTTCGACAGCTACCTGACCAACGCCGTGGAAGTGGACGTCGATGCGCTGTGCGACGGCGAAAGCGTCTTCGTCTCGGGCATCATGGAGCACATCGAAGAAGCCGGCATCCATTCGGGCGACTCGGCCTGCTCGCTGCCGGTCCGTTCGCTGTCGAAGGAAATCGTCGACGAGCTGGAACGCCAGACGACGGCGCTTGCCAAGGCGCTCAATGTCGGCGGCCTGATGAACGTGCAATATGCCATCAAGGACGGCACGATCTACGTTCTCGAAGTCAATCCGCGCGCCTCGCGCACCGTGCCTTTCGTGGCGAAGACCATCGGCGCGCCGATCGCCAAGATCGCCGCCCGCGTGATGGCCGGCGAGAAGCTCGATCCGGCGATTGCCGCTTACGGCGAAAAACCCGATCCGCGCAACCTGAAGCACATCGCCGTCAAGGAAGCCGTCTTCCCCTTCGCCCGCTTCCCCGGCGTCGACATCCTGCTCGGACCGGAAATGCGCTCGACCGGCGAAGTCATCGGCCTCGATACCGATTTCGCGCTGGCCTTCGCCAAGAGCCAGCTCGGCGCGGGCGTCGACCTGCCCCGCTCCGGCGCGGTCTTCGTCTCGGTGCGTGACGAGGACAAGGAAGGCGTTCTGCCCGCCATCCGCATTCTCGTGGAAAGCGGTTTCAAGGTGCTGGCCACCGGCGGCACCCAGCGTTTCCTCGCCGAAAAGGGCATCAACGCCGAAAAGATCAACAAGGTGCAGGAAGGCCGTCCGCATATCGAAGACGCCATCCGCAACCGTCAGGTCCAGCTCGTCATCAACACCACCGACAGCAACAAGGCGATTTCTGACAGCAAGTCGCTGCGCCGCGCGACGCTGATGCAGAAGGTGCCTTACTACACCACGATGGCCGGCGCGGAAGCGGCAGCGCTTGCCATCAAGGCGCTGAAGGCCGGCAATCTGGAAGTGAAGCCGCTGCAGAGCTACTTCCAGTAAGCTGCGCGAACCGCAGGTTCCAGCGCTGAATGAAAACAAAACGCCGCGGGTCACCATGCCCGCGGCGTTTTGCATCACGTAATCCTGCTGCAATTCATTGCCGGTATCAAAACATCAGGTTCGAACGAGGCCCATGATGTCCCTATTGCTCAATGACGGATCGCCCGCAGCCATTCGCCGCGCCGTTGCCAAAGCTCCGGTCAAACGCTCCATGAGGACGCCGAATCGCCCCGGCATAAGATCCCGGCGATGGGAACACGCGGCCCCGATAAACCAAAGCGCCTTGAGGAACTGATCATGGCTGGACGTCCACCGGGACCGGAGCGGGTGGCTTTTCCGCTGCGGATCGAACCCGCAATATTGAACATGATCCGGCACACCGCGAGCGGTGAATTGCGCAGCGTCAATGCCCAGATCGAGGTTCTTCTGAAAGAGGCCCTGTCCCGCCGCGCCACGGCGGATGAAGCAGACAAGCCGCCCTTTTAGACCGAAGGGCAACAACGACGATACACGACACAAAGATGCGGTGCGGCTCTGCGGAAAGATCGACGGCCCGCAGCCCCGCCTATGCCGCCTGCGCCTCCCGAACGCAATTGCGCCCTTCCATCTTCGCGCGGTAAAGTGCGCGATCAGCCATTTCCGCAAGCGTCTGGAGATCGCAGCGCATCTCGCCAGTGGCGGCAACGCCGATGCTGATGGTGACGCCGACACGCAGACCGCCGCAATCGACCTCTGTTACCGCAATCGCATCGCGAATGCGCTCGCCGATCATGCAGGCCTTGCGAACGCCGGCGCCCGGCAGGTAGATGATGAATTCCTCTCCGCCGTAACGCGCCAGCACGTCCCCGCCGCGGATGCTGCCGCCGATGCGCTTCGCCACTTCCTGCAGCACGCTATCGCCGACGGCGTGGCCAAAACGGTCGTTGATCGACTTGAAGTGATCGATATCCAGCAGCATGGCCGCATCGGCCGGATCGGGCGTCGCAGGCATGGTCTGGAAGAAAAAACGCCGGTTCTTAACGCCCGTCAGCGGGTCGGTATTCGCAAGAACGAGCAGTTTGCGTTCTGACCGCTCGGCCACGAACATCATCACGAACAGGGCAATGGCGAAGTTCAGCATGATGATGAAGAAAAACGCATTGACCAGATCGATGGTGGCATAATCGGGGAAAAGCACGCTTTTCACCACCGATAGCGAAATGAGACCGGAGACGCCGGTGATGCCACCCAGCGCCAGGCGGGACAGCAGCGGCTCTCTGCGCCATCTGGCAAAAAGCACCGATGCCCCGGCGAGATAGGCAAGCGATGCGCAGCCATTGAAGAGCGCCGCGCGATACGCATTATTGTCCGCCACCTGCTGCGCGACCACCATCGCCAGTACGGAGATGAGGCAGACAATGGATACGGTCCGTCGGTCGACGGAACGCCCATCGCTCAATGCCTTCAAGCCGAGCCAGATCAGCGCGTAACCCACAATGCCGCAAACGACACTGCCGAGCCGCCACAGGGCCGGCGACGATATTCCCCATTCGCCATAACCGGCAAGCGTGGAGCCAATCGCCATCGAGGCGAAACCCGCCGCAAGGGGGACGGGACCGCGCAAGCCGCGATTGGTCATTTTCAGATAGATAAAACTCAAAAGCCCAACGATGTAAGAACACTTTTGCATCAGTATGACTGTCGCAAGATCGAGTTCACCCAACATGATTTATCCATACGGTAAATAAATTCAGAGAAATTAATTATAGTATTAAGTATAAAATTTCAATAAAAATAACAGATAAATAATCATTAAATGATACTACTGCAAGTTACGGCTCGAATCTTGAATAAATCTCCAGCGCGTAAATGGAAAATTATTCGAATATTCTAATAAAACTAATATCTTTCTTGAACCGCATCATTTCCGCCTCTTTCACCTGTCCATCGGCAAGGCGCAGGAGATAGGACGGGTGCACGGTGACAAAAAGCGTTCGGCCTTCCTCCATCGGCAGAGGACGGCTCCGAATCTCCGAAAGCTTTTCCTTGCCGCCGGTCAGCGCATAAAGCGCCGTTGCGCCCATGGCAACGATCAGTTTCGGTCGGACGAGCGCGATTTCCTGATTGAGCCACCAGCGGCATTGCTCCACTTCCCCCGCATTCGGCCGCTGATGGATGCGCCGTTTGCCGCGCATTTCATATTTGAAGTGTTTGACGGCATTCGTGACGTAAAGCTTTTTGCGCTCGATACCGGCATCGGCAAGAGTCCGGTCGAAAAGCTGGCCGGCCGGACCGACAAAAGGCTTTCCGGCCAGATCCTCATGATCGCCCGGCTGTTCGCCAACGATCATGATTTCCGCATCCTCCGGCCCCGAACCGAAAACCGTTTGCGTGGCGCTGCAATGCAGGGGGCAGCGGGTGCAACGGCCGGCCTCGCGCGCCAGCGACGCGAGCGTGCCGTCCGGCACGGGTTGCGGCATCTCCCGTGCAGCGGCCGCAGCCTGCAGGCGATGGTGAAAAGGCTGCGGCTGGCTTGCCGCCCTGGCGGCCATCTCCAGCACCCGCGCCTCCGCTCCCAAAACAAGACCGGGAATGAGATCGGCTTCCGGCAGGTTCTTCCAGTATTTCTTCGGCATCTCCGCCGTCATGGCTTTGATCTTGAGGCGCGCCGGATTGAATATATTGGCATAATAGGTCCGCCAGAGTTCATCCGTCTCGTCCGTCAGATCAGGCTTCGCCGCCGCCTCCCGCGAGGTTTGCAGCTCGCTTCCATCCCATCGGGCGGACCCTTTCGGCGTCGCGATCAGCCAGTCCATATCGGTAAACCGTCGCTGGAAAAACGCTGCCGTTCGTTCGACTATGAAATGATCCGGCTCGAACCAGGCCACGAACCGCCGTCGCCCGCCCTGCCCCTGCGGCAAAGGCAACTCCTTGAAACGGACGAAGGCCGTCATCTTGTGACAATCCCGGCGCACCGATTTCTCGAGCAAGCGGGCCTCTGCAACATCCGGATCGGACTTGAACTGCAACAGGGCGCGATCCCGCTTCAGCCGCCACAACAACCGGTAAAGCAACGCAAACCGGCCGGGATCGCCATGGCAGATGACGGCCTGCGCCAGCGCCACGAACGAGGCCGGAACGGAAACCTGCCCATTGCCGGCATCGACCGTCGGCAATGGCTCGCCGGCGAAATCCAGCAGCCCTGCCCCGTCATCCCGCAACCGCCAGTCAATCGTCTCCGGCGGAATATCGGCGGCAAGGGCCGCACGCGCGGCATCGCGCCACTCGCCGAAATCGCCCCGCCCTTCCAGCACCGGACCGTACATCACAACAGCGATAATTGTTCGGGCTGCGGCGCAAACATCGCCCGCAAATCCGGCCGCTCGGTCAGCTTGCCCGGCGTCCAGCCCTCGGCGACGATGAAAGCCTTCACCTTTTTCAGGGAAACACCGAAACGGGCGATATCCTCCAGCCGCAGCCGCCGGAACCGCCGTGACGATAGAACGGAGGCCACCGTCTTGGTGCCGAAACCGGGCACACGCAGCAGCATTTCCCGATCCGCCGCATTGACGTCAACCGGGAAACGGGCGCGATGTTTCAGCGCCCAGGCGAGTTTCGGGTCGATATCGAGATCGAGCATGCCGTCACCCCCGATTGCCGTTATCTCGCTGATATCGAAGCCATAAAAGCGGTAAAGCCAGTCGGCCTGATAAAGCCGGTGTTCCCGCATCAGCGGCGGCTTGATGAGCGGCAGGTTTTTCGACGAATCGGGAATGGGGCTGAAGGCCGAATAATAGACGCGCCGCAAACCGTAACTGCCATAAAGCCGGGCGCTGGTGGAGAGAATGGTGCTATCGTCAGCGCCATCCGCCCCCACAATCATCTGCGTGCTCTGCCCGGCCGGCGCAAAGCGCCTGGTCTTGCGTGTCCGGAAGGTCGGCTCCCCGGCCTCCTCGATCTTCAGGCGGATATCGGCCATGGAGCGGCGAATATTGACGGGCTGCTTTTCCGGCGCGAAACGGCCAATGCCGCTATCGGTCGGCAATTCGATATTGATCGAGAGACGATCCGCATAAAGCCCTGCCTCCTCGATGAGCCTGGGCGATGCTTCGGGAATGGATTTCAGGTGGATATAACCGCGAAAACCATGGGTAACCCGCAACTCCCGCGCCACGCGCACCATCTCCTCCATCGTATGATCGGAGGAACGGATGATGCCGGAGGACAGGAACAGCCCCTCGATATAGTTGCGCCGGTAAAACTCCAGCGTCAGCCAAACCACCTCTTCCGGCGTGAACCGCGCCCGCTCGACATTGCTGGAGGAGCGGTTGATGCAATAGGCGCAATCATAGATGCAGAAGTTGGTGAGCAGGATTTTCAAAAGCGAAATGCAGCGCCCGTCCGGCGCATAGGCATGGCAGATGCCCGACCCTTCCGTGGAGCCCAGACCGCCCGATGCTGCGGAGTTGCGTTTTGTCGTGCCGCTCGATGCACAGGAGGCATCGTATTTCGCTGCGTCTGAGAGAATGGCCAGCCGTTGCCTGATCGACTTCTTCATGAGTATGTTCACTATATGTTCCATTGGCGAATGTCAATGATATAGGGTAAGATATTGATTATGTGAGGAAATATGCGCGCCTCAAATTTGCTGGCATTTCGCTATCGTCTTCTGATATAGTCGGCTCAGTTATGATTTTGGCATGGTTCCGGAGTTCCCCTCCGGAACCTGTTTCTTTTTGTGTCTGCAAGTAACGCGACCGGAATGCGAAGGATAAAAAAATGGTAGAAAAAGTACCGATGACTCAGGGTGGATTCGTCAAGCTGCAGGAGGAGCTGCGCTGGCGCCAGCAGGAGGAACGCCCCCGTATCATCGAGGCGATTGCGGAAGCGCGCGCCCATGGCGACCTTTCGGAAAACGCCGAGTACCATGCTGCCAAGGAAGCACAGAGCCACAATGAAGGCCGCATCACCGAACTCGAAGACCTGACCGCACGCGCGGAAGTCATCGATCTTTCCAAAATGTCGGGCTCGAAGATCAAGTTCGGCGCCACCGTGAAGCTGGTGGACGAGGATAGCGACGAGGAAAAGACCTATCAGATCGTCGGCGACCAGGAAGCCGATGTGAAGGCCGGCCGCATCTCCATCTCCTCGCCCATCGCCCGCGCCCTCATCGGCAAGGAAGTCGGCGACAGCATCGAAGTCAACGCGCCTGGCGGCGCCAAGGGCTACGAGATTCTCGCGGTTCAGTGGGGCTGATGCCCTCACATGCAATGCGCCCCAGGCGGGCGCATTGCTTTTCTTGACGTCTTCAATCCCCCGAATTAGCCGCAAAGACGGAAGCCCATCTTGTCCCACGTCAGTCTGAAAGATGTGCAGGTGCTTGCGCCGAATTTCAAACGCAGGCTCTCCGGCGTCACCTCCACCATCGTTCAGCTCATTCCGGTGCAGAACCAGCTGGGACAGAAGGTGGCCGTCATCGGCCCCGGCCTGCCGCCGCATCTGCCGCATGTGCGCTTTCGCGATCTGTGGCGGCTCTGGCAAAACGGCCCGCAGGGCGGCCCGCGCATCTGGCATGCCCGTCGCAACCTCGAAATGCTGCCAGGTCTTTTCATGCGTGACGTGCTGCGCATGAAGGTGAAGCTGCTGTTCACCTCGGCCGCACAGAGGCGGCATTCCGCCTATACCCGGTTTCTGATTTCGAAGATGGACGCCGTGGTTGCGACCAGCACCCGCTCCGGCTCGTTTCTGGAAGTACCCCATCGCGTTGTCATGCATGGCGTCGATACCGACCTGTTCCATCCGGCAACCGGCCCGGAAGACACAATCGCGGCAACCGGCCTGCCGGGACAATATCTCATCGGCTGCTTTGGACGGGTGCGCCACCAGAAGGGCACCGATCTCTTCGTGCGCGCCATGATCGAGCTTTTGCCCGCCCATCCGCAATGGACGGCCATTGTTTCCGGCCGGGTAACGGCGGAACACAAGGCTTTTGCCGAGGTACTCGAGGCCGATGTCAAGGCCGCCGGCCTATCGGACCGCATCGTGTTTCAGGGTGAGGTGGACGACATCAAGCCATGGTACCGGCGGTTGACGCTCTATGTCGCCCCATCCCGCAACGAAGGTTTTGGCTTGACGCCGCTCGAGGCCATGGCATCGGAAACGGCCGTCGTCACCAGCACTGCCGGCGCCTATGAGGAAATGATCGTCAGGGGCGAAACCGGCGCTGTCGTCGAGGCGGGTGACTATGCATCGCTCAGGGATGCGATAAGGACCTATCTTGCCGACCCGGCTCTGGCCGAGAGCCATGCAAAGGCCGGCCTTTCGCATGTACGCAACACATTTCCGCTTGAGAAAGAGGCCACGAGTCTCGGCGAAGTCTATGAGGCTTTGCGGCGCGGTTAACGCGTCTCAAGGCAGGAACGAAGCCCGCCGATCAGATTTCCACCAGACCGACGCGCTTGACCTGCCGGATGGTGAGCATGGTGCGCACCGTATCGACATTTTCGTCCGCCGTCAGAACCTCGATGACGAAATCCTGAAACTCGGTCAGGTTCTTCGCCACGCAGTGCAGCAGGAAATCGCTTTCGCCCGATACCATCCAGGCCTGACGCACCAGCGACCAGCCGGCGGTTGCCGCCGCAAAGGCCTTCAGATTGCTGTCCGACTGGCGCTTGAGGCCGACCATGCAGAAGGCGACGAGATCGAAACCGAGCTTCGGCGCGTTCAACATGGCGTGATAACCCTCGATCACACCCGCCTCTTCCAGCTTGCGGACGCGCCGGAGGCAGGGCGGCGCGGAAATACCGACCCTTTCGGCCAGTTCCACATTGGTCATGCGCCCGTCGCGCTGCAATTCGCGCAGGATTTTCAGATCGATGGCATCGAGTTCGACGCTGGTCACGGAGGAGTACCTCGTTAAGCTGTGGAACTTCCTTGTACTATTCGGCGCGGGATTCGCAACATTATGCCACCGCCTGGTCACAAAATTGCGCGCACATCCACAACTGCCTTGTTGGTAACGCAAGGCTGCCCTTGAATAAAGACACTAGACAACCTTAAATACCGGGCAACGAAGGGGTTGAGGCCTGTCCGCGGTCATGCGGCTCCTAGGCCCGGTGCCGAAAGGCGCTGCCAGGGAAAGGCCCCGTTATTGAAAGGAACGCTTCCATGTCTGCCCGCCACACGAAGGTATTGATCATCGGCTCCGGTCCCGCCGGTTATACCGCGGCGATCTACGCGGCCCGCGCAATGCTGAAACCCGTGCTGATCGCCGGCATGGAACAGGGCGGCCAGTTGATGATCACCACCGATGTCGAGAACTATCCGGGCTTTGCCGATCCGATCCAGGGTCCGTGGCTGATGGACCAGATGCTGAAGCAGGCGACGCATGTGGGCGCGGAAATCGTCAGCGACCTCGTCACCGAAGTTGAAACCAATGTACGGCCTTTCGTGGTCAAGACCGATTCCGGTCAGGTCTGGACGGCCGATACGCTGATCATCGCCACCGGCGCCAAGGCCAAGTGGCTCGGCATTGAGAGCGAGCAGCATTTCCAGGGCTTCGGCGTTTCCGCCTGCGCCACCTGCGACGGTTTCTTCTATCGCAACAAGGATGTGATCGTGGTCGGCGGCGGCAACTCCGCCGTGGAAGAAGCGCTGTACCTTGCCCATATCGCCAAGTCGGTCACCGTCGTTCACCGCCGCGATAGCTTCCGCTCGGAAAAAATCCTGCAGGAACGGCTGTTCGCCAAGGAAAACGTCAAGATTCTCTGGAACACGGAAATCGCCGAAATTACCGGTGCACCCGCAAAGCCGCCAATGCCGCCTTCCGTTTCCGGCGTGAAGCTGCGTGATACCAAGACCGGCGCGATCAGCGAATTCCCCATCGACGGCGTCTTCGTCGCCATCGGCCATGCGCCGGCGGTCGAGCTGTTCAAGGGCAAGGTGAAGCTGAAAGACAACGGCTACATGTGGACCGCCCCCGATTCCACGGCGACCGACGTGGAAGGCATCTTCGCAGCCGGCGACGTCACCGACGACATCTACCGTCAGGCGATCACCGCCGCTGGCATGGGCTGCATGGCCGCGCTGGAAGCGGAACGTTATCTCACCGCGCATCAACCGCTTGCTGTCGCAGCGGAATAACCGAAAGGCAGGGTAGGCATGGCAATGCCATTGGACTGGGATAAACTGCGCATTTTTCATGCGGCTGCCGAAGCGGGGTCTTTCACCCATGCTGCCGACAAGCTGCATTTGTCCCAGTCGGCCATCAGCCGTCAGGTCAGCGCGCTGGAGCAGGATGTCGGCGTCAAGCTGTTCCATCGCCACGCTCGCGGCCTCATCCTCACCGAACAGGGCGAGTTGCTATACCGCACTGCCCATGACGTGCTGCTGAAGCTCGAAACCGTCAAGATGCAGCTCACCGAAACGACGGAGAAGCCGAGCGGCAAGCTGCGCGTGACGACGACCGTCGGTCTCGGCCAGGGCTGGCTGACGGACAAGGTGCAGGAATTCCTGCAACTCTATCCGGAAATGTCGATCCAGCTCATCCTCGACAATGAGGAGCTGGACGTGAACATGCGCCATGCCGATTGCGCCATCCGCCTGCGCCAGCCGCAGCAGTCGGACCTCATTCAGCGCAAGCTGTTCACGGTACACATGCACGTCTACGCCGCGCCGTCCTACATCAACCGCCATGGCGAGCCGCAGTCGATCGAGGATCTCGACAATCACCGCATCATCTCCTTCGGCGAACCGGCGCCCAACTATCTGCTGGACGTCAACTGGCTGGAAAATGCCGGACGCTCTTCCGACAATACGCGCACGCCGCATCTGCAGATCAACAGCCAGACCTCGATCAAGCGCGCCTGCCTGCTGGGAATCGGCATCGCCTGCTTGCCGGATTATATCGTCGGTCGCGATCCGGGCCTTATCCAGCTATCGCTCGCCGCAGATATTCCGTCCTTCGATACCTATTTCTGCTATCCCGATGAGATGAAAAACGCTGCAAAGTTGAAAGCCTTCCGCGACTTCATCGTCGCAAAGGCGCGGAACTGGAACTTCTGACGTTAAAATAATCGGCGTTCGGTTATAGTCTTTAAATTTCAATAGCTTATCTGACATGATACCTGAGCAGCGCGCCTGCGCCGCCCGGGAGCATTGCACATAAAATATACCGGAAATATCGAGGGCTGCGTGGTGCGCATGCCTGACCTGCACAAAAAAGAGTTGTTTCGTGCACAAAAAAGCACCATATCGCTCTCAGCTGATGCACACGGTGGCTTTTCCTCCCAGTTCCACCGCATCAGCTGTTCCCCTCTGGAGGTTTTTGACCTTCACACTTAAAGGGCCCTGGATCCATCCGGCGGCCCTCTTTTTTTACCCGCAAGAATTTTCTCCGAATTGGCGAAATATCGCATGATGCAACCTTGTTTTGCATTATTCCCACACCCATATTTTAGTCAGCTGTCACGCTCGCCCAAGGCACGCGACAGCTGTTCCCCTCTGGAGGTTTTGACCTTCAAACTTATCAGGCCGCGGAGATATCCAGCGGCCTTCTTTTTTGGAAATGCCTGCCCGCCCCCTCGATCCTCACAGAGACGTGACTTGTATATCGACAATGATCGATATAAATATCGGACATGCCAGATATTGAAGAAGCACCGATGAACCCGGAGGAAATCCTCAAAGCCCTTTCGCACCCCGCAAGGCTGAAATTCCTGGAATGGCTGAAGTCTCCGGAAAGTCACTTCTGCCAGGAGCATCCCCTTAGCATGGGTGTATGCGCCAACCAGTTTCAGATCAGCGGCCTGTCGCAATCCACCGTCTCGTCGCATCTGGCGGTGTTGCAGGCAGCCGGCCTGATAAGGTCGAAAAAGGTCGGGCAATGGGTGTTTTTCGAACGCAACGAGGAAACCATCGACGCCTTCCGCAATTATCTGCAAGCCAATCTCTGAGCCTCCCAAGCTTTGAGCCTCGGGGTGTCGGACCGGAAACCGCAAGGCGGTTTTCATTCCGGCACCCAGACAGAAAGACAGCGCGTCCCCCGCGCAATTTCGCCAACCGACCAGAAAGTGAAGTCGCATGACCAGTCTTTTCGAACCGGCACAGGCCGGCGATATCGCACTCGCCAACCGTATCGTCATGGCCCCCCTCACCCGCAACCGTTCGCCGGGCGCCATTCCCAACAATCTCAACGCCACCTATTACGAGCAGCGCGCCACGGCCGGGCTGATCGTCACCGAAGGCACGCCGATTTCCCAGCAGGGTCAGGGTTACGCTGACGTTCCCGGCCTCTACAAGCGGGAAGCGATCGCAGGCTGGAAACAGGTAACGGATGGCGTGCATTCGGCCGGTGGCAAGATCGTCGCGCAGATCTGGCATGTGGGCCGCATTTCCCACACTTCGCTGCAGCCGCATGGCGGCCAGCCGGTCGCGCCTTCCGCCATTCCGGCCAAGTCGAAGACCTATATCATCAATGATGACGGCACCGGCGCCTTTGCCGAAACCTCCGATCCCCGTGCGCTCACCATCGACGATATCGGCCTCATCCTCGAGGATTACCGCAGCGGCGCCCGCGCGGCGCTGGAGGCCGGGTTCGACGGCGTAGAAATCCATGCCGCCAATGGCTACCTGATCGAGCAGTTCCTGAAATCCAGCACCAACCAGCGTACGGATGATTATGGCGGCTCTATCGAAAACCGCGCCCGCTTCCTGCTCGAAGTTGTCGATGCCGTGGCGGAAGAGATCGGCGCAGGCCGTACCGGCATTCGCCTCTCGCCCGTCACGCCCGCCAACGACATTTTCGAAGCCGATCCGCAGCCGCTTTATAATTACGTGGCGGAACAGCTCGGCAAGCGCGATCTCGCCTTCATCCATGTCGTCGAAGGCGCAACCGGCGGCCCGCGCGATTTCAAGCAGGGCGACAAGCCTTTCGATTATGCCGCCTTCAAGGCCGCTTATCGCAATGCCGGCGGCAAGGGTCTGTGGATCGCCAATAATGGCTACGACCGTGAGAGCGCCATCGAGGCAGTTGAAAGCGGTAAAGTCGACGCAGTGGCTTTCGGCAAGGCCTTCATCGCCAATCCGGATCTGGTGCGCCGCCTGAAAAACGACGCGCCGCTCAACGAGCCGAACCAGCCGACCTTCTATGGCGGCGGAGCCGAAGGTTACACCGACTATCCAGCGCTTGCCTGATAAGGGATAAAGCAAAGACGCCGCACTGCTCGAAAGCAGTGCGGCGTTTTCTTTCAGCGCAGGCTTCGCGCCTGCCGCGCGGCAAAATCAGAAAACGCGCCCATGACGAAGGCGTTGGGCACATGCAGCGCCTGCAGGAAGCCATTGCCCGTTTCCCGGCCGATGCTCATCAGGGCCACCTGAAGACAGTAAAGACCAAGCAGGACCAGCGTGCGGGCAAGATTCGGCCGCAGATCGTCATATAGAGAAGCGAGAACCGCCAGCGACAGGATCGGAACGGCGATCAAAAAGCCGAGCCCCTTGTGCAGCGAAAGCAGCGATCCATCGTAATAGATCGACAGCCCGGCCAGCAGCACCTGCGCGAAGATCAGCACCGGCACGCTTGCCGAAATCACGGCAAACACGCGACGCCGGGCCGACATCCCATTCGCAACCGCGGCCATCACACCCTGCCCCCGGCATCGGCCGGATGCGGAAGGCTCGACGGCTGCGGCCTCTGTTCAAGGCAGCCGAGGCTCGCAAGCGTCGTCGCTACCGCGATGTCGAGCGATGTTCTGGGTTCCGTTCCGAGGAAATCCGTCAGCCTGCGATTGCTCATCCGGATCGGCATCTGCCAGAGATATTGCATTTCCAGCACTTCACGGAACAGGGGAACGAAGGGAGCGGCCAATTTGATGCCCGACCAGGATAGCTGCCGCCTCTTGACCGGATGACCGACAACCCGCTCGATGGCTTCAACCAGTTGCAGCCCGTCGAAATCCCAGAAACCTTCCATGTGATAGACGGCGAAAGCCGGAAGCTCGCCTGCGCGGTCCAGCAGCCGGCCAATGGTTTCCGCGACATCCGGCAGGTAGGCCCATTGATGCCCGGCATGGGGCGCGGCGGGATTCTGGACACTCCGGACCGGCTTTCCGGGCTTCACCAGCATTTGCGAAAACCAGTTGTTTCTCGCGTCCGGCCCAAAGAAATCCCCGGCGCGGACGATCAGCACCGGCACGCCACGCATCGACGCCATTTTCAGCCGCCGCTCCATCTCCACACGCAATGCGCCCTTGCGGGTGAACGGCTTTTGCGGGCTGTCTTCCGTCAGAAGCGGAAAGGCGTCCGGGCCGAAATTATAGACGCTGCCCGGAAAGACGATCCTCGCCCCGCAGGCCTCGGCGGCGGCGATGCTATTGTCGAGCATCGGCAGCACCTGGCTTTCCCAGTTGCGATATCCGGGAGGATTGACCGCATGGACGATGAGGCTCACGCCTTTTGCCGCATCCATCACATCCTGCCGGTTCATGGCATCGCCGGTCACACGTTCGACGCCGTCCGTGGCGCCCTTTGACATCCGCTGGCGCGTCATCGCCCTCACCCGCCATCCCCGTTGCTGCAGCATTCTGGAGACCTGACTGCCGACACCGCCATTCACCCCCAAAATCAGGGCCAGAGGCCGTTCATTCCGCGCTGTATTTGCGTTGTTTTCATATATCATCGCCGTACTCCTTGTTGTGGGCTGGAGTATCGCCCCTTTCCGCGATATACGAAATTATCGAAATGAGTGGAGCAGCTATACAAAATCTTATGACCAGAAACCGTGACATCAGCTGGGATTTCTATCGCACCTTCCTCAGCGTGCTGAGCGACGGTTCGCTGTCCGCCGCCGCCCGCGAGCTTGGCATCACCCAGCCGACGGCGGGACGTCACATCGGCGCGCTGGAAGAGGCCGTCGGCTTTCCGCTGTTCATCCGCTCGCCGCACGGGTTGATGCCGACGGAAGCAGCGCTTGCGCTCCGCCCCTATGCGGAAAATCTCGCGGCAACGACCGCCGCCCTCATGCGCGCGGCCTCCGGCGAAGTCGGCAAGATCGAAGGCACGGTGCGCATCAGCGCATCCGATATCATCGGCGTGGAAATGCTGCCGCCGATCATCACGGCCATGCAGGAGGTTCACCCACGGCTTGAAATTGAGCTTTCGCTCTCCGATACGCTGGAAGACCTTTTAAGGCGCGAGGCGGATATCGCCATTCGCATGACCGAACCGCAGCAGGATGCGATCGTCATGCGTTATATCGGCAATTTCCGTCTGGGATTTCATGCGACGCGCGACTATCTGGCAAGAGCGGGCACCCCGAAGAGCATGGAAGATCTGAACCACCACCGGATGGTCGGCTTCGACCGCAAGACGCCTTTCATCCGCGCGGCCATCCAGCGGATGCGCTCGCTCGATCCGGACATACCCGATATTGAGGAAATTTCCTTTGAAATCCGCGCCGACAGCAATCTCGCCCAGCTTGCCATGATCCGCGCCAGTGCGGGCATCGGCGTCTGTCAGATCGGTCTGGCGCGCAAGGACCCCCGGCTCGTTCAGGTTCTTCCGAAAATCGACATCCCGCTCCATACCTGGGTCGCGATGCATGAAAATCTCAAGACCTCGCCGCGATGCCGTGCCGTGTTCAGCGCCCTCGTCGAAGGCCTCAAGGGTCATCTTAAAGAAACCGATCCGGGCGCCCCGCCGAAACGGCGCTAATGCCGATCCCGCATCGGTGCCACGCTGGCCGGCATCCGCAATTGCCTGAAAGAGACCGGCGGAATACGCAAAGTGATCCCGGCTTTGCTGGAAATCCACGGATCGCTGATCAAAACGGTCTGGCCTGCTGCGTCGTCTTGTCGACCACCTCGGCTTCCGGCCGGTCACCGCCCTGGCTGTATTCTTCATGCCAGTGGCCGCTCTCATCCTGATAGCTGATTTCCTCGTCATCGCCCCCCACCTGCTGTTCGGCGGCGACGATGCGCGCAGCTTCGACGGCATCCGCATAAGAAGGGAATGTTTCGGAATAAGCGCCGTTCATGCGGTAGGCGAAGCCTCCGTCATGTTCGACAATTTCATATACCACTTTGGTCATGCATGGTCCTCCTGTCTCGGTAGGCGACATGGCAACCACAACCGCGTTTCAAGCATTGCACCCGATGGGACACCGCGGCATGAGCAGCATGTCCTGCAACACCACTATCCTACCAAAAGCATTCAAGCGCAAATCCTGCTTGATCTGGGGGACGATACGTCACAGCCTGAGCCGATCAGGGGGAAGGGAAATCGATGGCAGGTTCTATTCTGAAACAGGAGCGCATGCTGCTGCTGGCGATACCGGCGGCAATCGTCGCCTATCTGGCCGAACATGCAATATTCGAAGCCGGAAAAACGGCGGCGCTCATCGCCGCAGTCGCGCTGATCGGGCTCATCGTCCTCGTCTCGATGCGGGTTGCCCATCACGCCGAAATCCTTGCCACCAAGGTCGGCGACCCTTACGGCACCATGATCCTGACGCTGTCGGCCGTTGCGGTGGAGGTGCTGATCCTCGCCATCATCATGAGCGAATCCAGTTCGCCCACTCTGGTGCGGGATACGATCTATTCCGCCGTGATGATCGACATCAACGGCATTCTCGGTCTCGCGGCGCTGCTCGGCGGTCTTCGCCACGGCGAGCAGCCCTATAATGACGATTCCGGCAAGACCTATGGCGTGATGATCCTCACTGCCATGGGTATTTCGATGATCGTGCCGGAATTCATCCCCAATGAAAGCTGGCATGTCTACTCCGCCTTCACCATTGTCGCGATGATCGCGCTTTACGCACTGTTCCTCAAAATGCAGGTCGGCCCGCACAGCTATTTCTTCAGCTATGCCTATCCCCGCAAGGCGCATCCGGCCGGACAGGCATCGGACGGCCATGCGGAAGAGGAGGACGAAGGCAGCGTATCGCTCTCCATCGGCCTCATCATCGCCGGCGTGGTGCTGATCGGTGTGCTGGCGGAATTCATGTCGGCCTTCTTAAGCGAAAGCCTCGAGGGCACCAGCGCACCGCCGGCGCTGATGGCGGTGGTGGTGGCGACCATCTCGGCATCGCCGGAAATCCTCACCGCGCTCCGCTCCGCCTTGCGCAATCGCATGCAGGCCGTGGTCAATATCGCCATGGGCGCATCGCTGTCGACGGTCATCCTGACCGTGCCTGTCATGGAAGGTATCGCGCTTTATACCGGCCAGCCTTTCATCATGGCGATGACGCCGGTTCAGACCGTCATGGTCTTCATCACCCTCATCGCCGCCGCCATCAATCTCAATGACGGCGAAACCAACGCGATTGAAGGAATGACACATTTCATTCTCTTCGCCACGTTCATCATGCTGCTGTTTCTGGGGCTTTGACCAAAACGAAAAAAGCCCGGCATCGCTGGCCACGACACAACGTCATCCTTGGGCTTGTCCCAAGGATCTAATCACGCCCAAATAAATCTCGACGTTGCAGATGCTCGGGACAGGCCCGAGCATGACGGCGGAGAGCTTTCGGCACTTTGAAAACAAAAAAGCCCGGCATCGCTGCCGGGCTTCTTCATTTGAGATCACAACCGATCAGCGGCAATCGGCGCAGAAGCGCTGGATGCGCTTGCAGGCTTCTTCCAGCAGCGCTTCCGACGTGGCGTAGGAAATGCGGAAGTTCGGGCCGAGGCCGAAAGCCGATCCCTGCACGACGGCGACGCCTTCGGCTTCGAGAAGCTCGGAAACGAAATCCGTATCCGTCTCGATGACCTTGCCCGACGGCGCGGTCTTGCCGATCAGGCCGGCGCAGGACGGATAAACGTAAAATGCGCCTTCCGGAGCCGGGCAGCTGATGCCCTTCGCCTGGTTGAGCATGGAAACGACGAGATCGCGACGACCTTCGAAGATTTTCTTGTTGGCCGGAATGAAATCCTGCGTGCCGTTCAAGGCTTCGACAGCGGCCCATTGCGCAATCGAGCTTGCGCCCGAGGTCTGCTGGCCCTGGATCATGTCCATGGCCTTGATCAGCGGCAGCGGGCCGGCAGCGTAACCGATACGCCAGCCGGTCATGGCATAGGCCTTGGAGACGCCGTTCATCGTCAGCGTGCGGTCATAGAGCGAAGGCTCGACTTCAACCGGCGTGACAAATTTGAAATCGCCATAGGTCAGGTGCTCATACATGTCGTCCGTCAGCACCCAGACATGCGGATGCTTGACCAGCACATCGGTCAGCGCCTTCAGCTCGTCATGCGAATAGGCAGCACCCGAGGGGTTGGACGGCGAGTTGAACACGAACCACTTGGTCTTCGGCGTGATCGCCTTTTCCAGCGCTTCCGGCTTCAGCTTGAAATTGTCTTCCAGCGTGGCGTCGACGAAAACCGGCGTACCGCCGCAGATCGCCACCATTTCCGGATAGCTGACCCAGTAAGGTGCCGGAATGACGACTTCATCGCCCGGGTTCAGGGTGGCCATGAAGGCGTTGAAAAGGATCTGCTTGCCGCCCGTGCCGACAATCGTCTGCTCCGGCTTGTAGTCCAGGCCGTTTTCACGCTTGAACTTGTCAGCAATCGCCTTGCGCAGTTCCGGAATACCCGAAACCGGCGTGTATTTCGTTTCGCCGCGCTTGATGGCGTCGATGGCCGCTTCCTTGATATTTTCGGGCGTATCGAAATCCGGCTCGCCGGCGCCAAGGCTGATCACATCGCGGCCCTTCGCTTTCAGCTCACGGGCTTCTGGGTAACGGCGATGGTGGCGGATGGCTTTACGCGGGAGAGAATGTCGGCAAGGAAGGCCATTTTTAATCGGTCCTATTGGGGTTGACATCAGCAGAGGTTGGAAAACTTGTCATCTGCGGCATTTTCTATGTCGAAATACAGGCCTTCTTTCAAGGTCAAAAGCCGGCTTATGTGCTGCATCGCAGAATTTAAACCTTCCTTAACCCGGAAGTAACGCTTGATACGCTACATTCGCGAGCCTAGAGGTCGTGTCTCTATAGCTGGTTGAAAAATGGCGCTCAAAAGCATCTTTTCCAGTCTTGTCCGCGAGGTCGATGGCACATGGTCCACGGCCTATAGCACCTTCAACCTGAAATCGGCCCTGCAGCCCATTTTCCGCCGCACGGCGAGCGGTATTCTCGACATCGATTCCTTCGAGGGTCTGGTGCGTCCCCATCGCAATGGCGAGCCGGTGACGCCGGGCGAATTTTTCTCGCTGGTCGCGCCGGAAGATATCGAAAATATCGACAGCATCCTGCGCACGATCCACATTCTCAACACCGGCAGGCTCAACCGGTCCCGCGCCCGCATCTTCGTCAACTTCCATCCGGGCCTGTTCCAGACCCCGGCCAAGATGCGCCAGGAAGTGGAGCGCATGCGTCTTGCCGCCCACGAAGCCGGCATGACGGCGGATCGCATCGTCTGCGAAATCTCCGAGAAAAAAGCCTCCGACACGCAGATGGTCGCCGACTTCGCCTACCACATGCACGATATCGGCTTTCGCGTGGCGCTCGATGACTATGGCGCCGGCGATTCCGACATCGACCGGGTGAAGCTCATCAAGCCGGACTATGTGAAATTCGAAGCCGGCTGGGTGCGCGATTTCATGCAGAATTCGGCGGGTGCCGCCCTTCTGCGCGTTATCGTCAGCCAGTTTCGCGCCGATGGCATAGAGCCGGTCTTCGAAGGACTGGAAGCCGCATGGCAGGTCGATCTGTGCGAGGAACTCGGCGTCCTCTTGATGCAGGGCTACGTGCTGGCAAAGCCAGAACTTGCGCCGACCAGTTTCGACACACGTTTCCCGGAACTCGGCAGTGAATATTTCGCCCCGTCAAGAGCGGAAAGAGGCCCTGCGCCACCGGCATTTTTCCGGGAAGAACGCCCCGCCGATCCGCACCCGCTGCGCCAGACCCGGACCTTCGGAAAACGCGGCCTCTGACGCCAAATCCGGCCAAACGGCTCTCCTAACCGGCTTTGCCACAATATTGCCGCAATAAATGCCGCGGAACGCCAGAATTCGGTCTCCAAGCCGTCCATTTCGAAGCCTCCTTTATCCTTTAAGAACAGGGACAAGAGGCGACAGCCATGTTTACCAACGATCGGACTTCCGTTGAAAGGTTAAGGGCGCAGAGAACGCTGTTTTCCCTCTGGATGGCCGTTGCGGCTTTTCTTGTCATCGTCACCATGGCCGCCGGCATCGCAACCTCAGCCAATGCGGCTACCCAGGCGGTCGATACCCTGCATACATCCGCCATTCCGCAGGTGGCGGCGACGACGAAAGCGGGGTCCCACATCCTGCTCATCGTCCTTTCGGCCGCGGCTTTCATCGGCCTCGGCATTGGCGGCCTGACGCTCACCCGGCGCAGCCTGAAGGACGAGGCCCGCCGCTACAAATAAGCGGCCCTTCCCTCGACTTGCGGCATCGGCAGGTTGCTGCTAAAGCACCCGGAAACAGTCATCCGCATCGCGGATCGATATTTCAAAAATCCCCGAATTGCCACGGCCGCGACTGAATGATCTTCCGGCCCTGCTGTGCTGGTGCCAACTAATGACGCGTATTCAGGCCAATATGCTGCTTCTGCTCGCCGCAGCAATCTGGGGAGGCGGCTTCGTCGCGCAATCCTCCGCCATGGCCTCCATCGGCCCGTTCTGGTTCGTCGGCCTGCGTTTTGCCATCGCCGCCATCGCCGTGCTACCCTTCGCGCTCATGGAAATACGGTCGCTGAAATCGCCGCCGCGCCGGCGCGAAATCGGCAGCTTCATCCTCGTGGGTCTGGCCCTGTTCGGCGGCGCCACCACCCAGCAGGTCGGGCTCCTGACCACGACCGTCACCAATTCCAGCTTCCTGACCGGGCTTTACGTCATCTTCGTACCGGTGATCGCCGTCGTGCTTTACCGCCGTCATCCCCATTGGATCGTCTGGCCATGCGCGCTGATGATGCTGGGCGGCATATTCCTGCTCTCCGGCGGTGCATTCGAGGCACTGACCACGGGCGATATTCTCAGCATCATCTGCGCCTTCTTCTGGGCGATCCAGATCACGCTGGCCGGACGCTTCGTTTCCGAAAGCGGAAGGCCGCTGGCGCTTTCCTGCACCCAGTTCGCTGTTTGCTCCCTTCTTAGTTGCATGATCGGTGTCGTGTTCGAACCGATCAGCATGGCCTCCATCGAGGCGTCGCTTGCGGAAATCCTCTATGTCGGCCTCGTCTCCTCCGGCCTCGCCTTCGTGCTGCAGGTCATCGGCCAGCGTTACACCACCGCCCCGCAGGCCGCGATATTCCTGTCTTCGGAAGCGCTTTTCGGCGCTTTGCTGGCTTCGGTGTTCCTGAAGGAAACCATTTCGAGCGCCGGCTATATCGGCTGCCTGATCATATTCGTCGCGATCCTGATCGTGGAACTGGTGCCGGAATTGACGCGCAAACGGCAAAAATCCATGGCCGGAGCGGCCTGACGCAAAAAGAACTTATTTTTCTCGTTCCGCCATAAATTCAGATAGGGCATTCAAATTTTGCCGTGAAATCCTGCGGCAAACGGCAATTATTTCATCAACTGTCGCTTCTGCGGAAAAAATATGCGATTGCGCGATGTTATTCTACCGCAGGTTTTTTATCTGACAAAAAGCCCGTGAAAACTTTTGCTTGCCAATTTTCGATAAACGCATCACTCTACCGCGGTTCGGGCAATTTGCGAGCATGGGAAGGCCTATAATTTTGCGCACTGGGGACGCTATAAACCTCGGGCGGTGGGACGAAAAACGTTGGATGAGAACGCCATTACTTCCCGCTGCGAAGGTCCATTTTCTCAATAGTCAAAAACTGCCTGCCAACGCCCACGCGGGGCAAAACTGTAATGCTGCCTGTAGCTGAACGCGGGCAGAGCGAAAAGGACCTGATGCATGGCCGAAACTGGCACCGTAAAATTCTTCAATACAGACAAAGGCTTCGGCTTCATCAAGCCAGACAATGGTGGCGCTGATATCTTTGTTCACATCTCTGCCGTACAGGCTTCTGGCCTGTCCGGACTTTCAGAAAATCAGAAAGTGAGCTTCGACACGGAACCGGATCGTCGCGGCAAGGGGCCGAAGGCAGTCAATCTGCAGATTGCTGGCTGACCCTAAAACGGCTTTCTTTTCTAGTTGAAGCCCGGCAGGAATGCCGGGTTTTTTTGTGCGGTCCCGCAGGCCTTAGAGCATTTCCAGGAAAAGCGGAAAAACTATAATGGGCCGGTACTCAGAGCCCCTTGAGATAGGGGTTGGTGAGCCGTTCCTCACCCAGTCGTCCACCCGGACCATGGCCGCAGATGAAACCGACATCGTCACCCAGCGGCAAAAGCTTGTCGCGAATGGACGCCATCAATTGCTCGTGGTTTCCGCCCGGCAGGTCCGTGCGCCCCACCGATCCCGAGAACAGCACGTCGCCAACATGGGCGAAGTTCTGGTCGCGGTTGTAATATATGACGTGGCCGGGCGCATGGCCCGGGCAATGATAGACTTCGAAGACGTGATCCCCGAAGGATACCCTGTCGCCGTCCTTGAGCCATTTGTCAGGTGCGACGTTCCGAAGACCGCTAATGCCGTATTTTTCGGCCTGCGCCTCAACTCTTTCCAGCAAAGGACGGTCGTCCTCATGCGGCCCGATGACCGGCAGCGACAGTTTTTCACGCAGTTCATCGGCACCGCCGGCATGATCGAGATGCCCATGCGTCAGCCAGATTTCCTTCAGCGCGATGCCATTTTCAGACACGACTTGGAGAATGACGTCCACATCCCCACCGGGATCGACGACGACGCCCTCCTTGGTATCCTGATCGAACAGGATGGTGCAATTCTGCTCGAATGGCGTGACCGGAATAATGCCCGCCTGCAATTTTCCCATATCCTGTGTCTCCTGTCTGAAAGCTCCTGCCTCCTATAGCCCGCGACCGGTGGCGGCACAATGGCGGCGGAAAAGACGCCGACTTCCGGCGACTGAAGCAGTCTAAAAATCGAATTGGAAACAGTTAGATAGCAATAAATCTTCGGCGGATGGCGGGAATTGCCGGCAAAAAATGTGGAACGCCCCGATGGTTGCGACGTTCTAGCTCCAGTCTTGAAAGGAGTGAGACACATGGACAAGACGCTTAAAATGCTCATGGCTGGCGGCGCCTTCGCCTTGATGGCCGGTTTCGCGAACGCCGCCATGGTCGCCACCACCGCATCGGATATTTCCGTTCGCTCAGGCCCCGGTGAAGACTATCCCGAAGTGGGGCTGGCCACCCGCGGCAGCAATGCGGTTCTGGATGGCTGCATGGAAGGCAGCAGCTGGTGCCGGATCGAAGTCAACGGCCTGCGCGGCTGGGCCCATGCCGATTATCTGAATGTCATGTATGAGGGCTCGCCGGTCATTCTCGAACAGCGCCGCTCGGAACTCAGCGTGCCGGTCGTGACCTATGAAACGACCTCGAGCGTGCAGGCAGAACCCAATCCCGGCGATCCGAACCTCGGCCGCGTCGGCGAAGTCGATCCGCCGCAATCGGTGATGACCTATATTGACGAACATCCCGCAGACACCGTCACCTATGATGGCGACATAGCCGTCGGTAGTGTGCTGCCGTCGGATACGCGTCTCGTTGAAATTCCGGACTATCAATATCGTTATGTCCAGGTGAACGACGTGCCGGTTCTGGTCGAACCTTCGACGCGACGGATCGTTTACGTCTATCAGTAAACGCACGGCGGATATCAAGAGACGGATGAAGAGCGCGGAGTTTCCGCGCTCTTTTCTATTTCCGGTAAAGGTCACTCAGGATTCCAGTTGCACCCGCACCCGCGCCATATTATCCACCGCAACAGAAAATGATCGCGGCATTCTCCCGAGCGGACGCATTTTCGGCTATGTTTACAGAATATTGGCGCATCGACGCCTGTCAGCCTATGATCAGACAGCCGCAGAATATGAAGGAACCGCAGTGCCACCGCAATCGCTCAAAACCGCAGCCGCCAGGCAGACACCGGCACTCCCGAAGGTTGACGACGGCAAGATCGACTTCGATACGATCGAGGCGCTGTTTTTCGCCTATCGCGATTTCGTCTCCGATCCAGATGTCATTCTGTCGAAACTGGAATATGGGCGGGCGCATCACCGGGTGGTCTATTTCGTCAGCCGGCAGCCGGGCATGACGGTGGCGGATCTGCTCGATACGCTGCAGATTACCAAGCAGAGCCTTGCCCGTGTGCTGAAGCAATTGATCGACGACGGTTACATCCGCCAGATGGCAGGCCCGGAAGACCGCCGCCAGCGCAGGCTTTACCCCACGCTGACGGGCCGCGAACTGGCGCTGGCGCTGAGCGAGCCGCAATCGCGCCGCATCGACCGCGCGCTGGAAGGTCTCGGGCCGGACGCCCGCGCCTGCGTGCGCAAGTTCCTGGCGCAGATGCGCAGCCCGACGACGACGACAACCATGGAGGACGAGTGACGATGGCGACAGCACCGACAAAACGCCCACCGGCGGATGACGATGCGGCCCATCTCCTGATCGTCGACGACGATGCCCGCATCCGCGATCTCCTGCAGCGCTTTCTGGGCGACAAGGGCTATCGCATCTCCGTGGCGGCCGATGCGGCCGAAGCACGGCGCAAAATGGTGGGCATCCGTTTCGATCTGCTCATCCTCGACGTGATGATGCCGGGTGAAAACGGACTTTCTCTGACCCGCTCGCTGAACGAGGACAAATCCGTGCCGGTCATCCTTCTGACCGCCCGGTCGGAAGCGGATTCGCGCATCGCCGGGCTGGAAGCGGGTGCGGACGATTATCTCGCCAAACCCTTCGACCCGCGCGAGCTCGTCCTTCGCATCAACAATATCCTGCGGCGCAATACCTCGCCCGATACGCCCAAGATCGAACAGATCATGTTTGGCCCCTACAGCTTCTCTATCCCCAAAAAGGAATTGCGGCGCGGCCCCGAAACGATCCGCCTGACGGATCGCGAGCAGGAGATCATGCTGCTTTTTGCGCTGCGCGCCGGCGATACCATTCCCCGCCACGAGCTGGTGGAAGCGGAATCGGAAGTGGGCGAAAGAACCATCGACGTGCAGATCAACCGTCTTCGCCGCAAGATCGAGGACGACCCTGCCAATCCTGTCTATCTGCAAACGGTGCGCGGCATCGGTTACCGCCTGAGCGTGGACTGACGAGCACCCAACGAAGGGCGAACGCACGGCCATGGCGAGCCTCGATTTTCTCAGCACGGTCAGAAACAGCGGCGCGGCCAAGGCTTGGCGCATGTCGGGCAGATGGCTGCGCCACTGGCTGCCCACCGGCCTCTACACCCGTTCGCTGCTCATCATCATCCTGCCGATGATCCTGCTTCAGGGCGTGGTCGCGGCCGTCTTCATGGAACGCCACTGGCAGCTCGTGACGGAGCGCCTCTCCGCCGCCGTAACGCGCGATATCGCCGCGATTATCGAGCTGCTGCAGACGGACCCGGAGGAAGACGACTATCAGCGCGTCATCCGCATCGCCCGCGACAAGCTGGATCTCAGCGTCTATATCGAACCGAAGACAGACCTGCCGGCCCCGAGACCGGAGCCGCTGTTTTCGATCCTTGACAGGATCCTCGCGGATCAGCTGACACAGCAGATCGGCAGGCCGTTCTGGATCGATACCTATGGCAACGGCTCGCTGGTGGAAATCCGCATCCAGCTCGAAGACAAGACCCTGCGCGTCTTCACCCGCCGCAGTTCGGCCTATGCCTCCAACACCCATATCTTCCTTGTCTGGATGGTCGGGGCGTCGCTGGTGCTGATCGCCATCTCCATCCTTTTCCTGCGCGGGCAGATCAAACCCATCGAAGCACTCGCCAAGGCGGCGGAAAACTTCGGCAAGGGCCAGAAGATCAGCGGCTATTCCCCGCGCGGTGCGGATGAGGTGCGGCGCGCTGGCCTCGCCTTCATCCTGATGCGCGAGCGTATCGAGCGGCAGATGGAGCAGCGCACCGCCATGCTGAACGGCGTCAGCCACGACCTGCGCACCATCCTCACCCGCTTCAAGCTGCAACTGGCGCTCGCGGGCGACAATCCCGACCTCGAGGGGCTCGACAAGGATGTCGAGGACATGCAGTCGATGCTGGAGGCCTATCTGACCTTTGCCCGTACCGATGTCGAAGAGGATGTCGGCACGCTGGAGCTTCCGGCGCTTCTCGAAAAAATCGGCCATGATTTCGAGCTGCACGGCAAGAAATTCAGCTACGAGCTTTATAATATCGAGCGGATCATCGCGCGGCCGAACGCACTGTCCCGGCTCGTCGCCAATCTGGCCGAAAATGCACGGCGCTACGCCGGCAATCTCCACATCGATATCCGCAAGGCGCCGCGTTCCATCATCATGACATTTGACGATGACGGGCCGGGCATTCCGGAGAACTCACGCGAGGATGTGTTCAAGCCGTTCTTCCGGCTGGACGAGGCGCGCAACCTCAATGCTTCGGGCACCGGCCTTGGCCTTTCCATCGTCCGCGATATCGCCCGCAGCCACGGCGGCGATGTGACGCTCGATGAAAGCCCGATGGGTGGATTGCGGGTAATCGTCAAAATTCCGGCTTAGAGTTTTTTCGCTTTTCTTCGAATCGCGAAAACACTCTAACTCCTTGACCCGGACTTGCCGTTTCCATCACTCCGGCACTGAGCCGTCGTGTTCCATCAGCACATTTTCTCGCCGTTCGGCACCGGGCGCTCAACGGCGGCAAGCACGATATCGCCATTGGCATCGGCAAAACCGAGCGTCAGGACCTCGGACCGGAAAGGGCCGATCTGGCGCGGCGGAAAATTCACCACGCCCAGAACCTGCCGGCCGACAAGGCTTTCCAGCGTATAATGCACCGTGATCTGCGCCGAGGATTTCTTGACGCCGATCTCCGGCCCGAAATCGATCTTCACCTTGAAGGCGGGTTTACGCGCTTCGGGAAAAGGCTCCGCTTCGATGATGGTGCCGACACGGATATCGACCTTCTCGAAATCGGCATAGGAAATTTCACCGCCCATGGCCCGCCCCTTCAGCCCGCCAGCTCTTCGGCGCGCGTTTTTGCGGCAGCGACCGCCCTGTCGAACAGCGGCTGCATGCCGTCTTCGGCCATCAAAACGGACAGCGCCGCAGCCGTGGTGCCGCCCGGCGAGGTCACATTCTGGCGCAGGCGCGCCGCCTCGTCGGGGGACTGATGCAGCAGCTCACCGGCGCCGGCCACGGTTTCGCGCGCCAGACGCATGGCCACATCCGCCGGCAGACCGGCCTTGCGGCCGGCTTCGGCCATGCATTCCACCAGATAGAAGACATAGGCCGGGCCGCTTCCCGAAACCGCGGTCACCGCGTCGATATCGCTTTCGGCATCCACCCATTCGACGGGACCACTGACTTTCAGCAGCCCGTCCACTACCGTTTTAAGCTCCGGCGTCACCAGCTCGTTGGCATAGGCCCCCGTGACGCCACGGCCGACCATGGCCGGTGTGTTGGGCATGGCCCGCACGGCGGCAACCTTGCCGAAATGCGAAACGAACGTGCCGATGGTGGTGCCCGCCGCAATCGAAACGACGACCGTATCCGGGCCCAGCAGGGGTTTCAGTGAGGGCAGCACGGCTTCCATCATCTGCGGCTTCACCGCCACAAAAAGAATACCGGCCTTGACGCCCTCGGGCACGCTTTCGCTATGGGTGGCTCCGGCTTCTGCAATCGTCGTCCGCATGGCGTCGGAAGGGCGCGGATCGATGACGATGACCTGCGATCCCGGCACGCCCTTTTTCAGCCAGCCTGAAAGCAGAGCGCCGCCCATATTGCCGGCGCCCACCAGGACGAGCGGCCCGGAAGCCTTATACACCATCTTACGCTTCTCCGACGGTCTCGAACATGACCGCTTCGATTGCACTTTTCGCATCCAGCCCCGACCAGACGACGAACTGGAATGCCTGATAATATTGTTCGCAGGCCTCCAGAGCGCTGGAAAGCAGCACTTCCACCTGCTGGTTGTTCGGTTCGGCGCCGCCGGCCAGAAGCAGGGATTGGCGGAAGATCACCACATCTTCCTGCCGCCACAGATCGAAATGCCCCATCAACACTTGACCGTTGACCTGGGAGAGCAGACGAATGACTTCGTTGACGCGCTGGTCCGGCACCTTGATGTCGAAGGCGCAGGCAAGATGCAACGCCTCGAATTCTTCCATCCATGAAAAGGAGACGTGATAATCGGCCCAGTGACCGGCGACCGTCATGGCGATCTCATCTTCGCCCGAACGTTCGAACGACCAGTCGTTCGAGGCGGCGACGATCTCGATCATGTCCACGGGATTGGACTGGCGCTCAATTTCAAATTCTATCAGACTCATGCGGCACCTTCTCAGCCGGTAGGGATGTCCTGTTTTGAACGCCGGGCACAAAACGCACATACAAACCGGGATAAACATTTGAGACGATTGCCCGACACCACCAGAATTACGCATTCACCCTGTCTGGAGCTTACCAGGTCTTTTCGAATCATCATTTAAAATCAGTGTATAATGGCCGAGTCCTGCTGCCACCCCTTCCCCGCCATTTTTGCTTTTTGAACAGTGGATATCTCCTCCCCCATCACCTCAGGCGAGATACATAAGCGACTCTGCCGATTGCGTTTTTTGGAAGTGTCCACAGGCCCCAAAAAATTCGTGCCGGAGAGACGTTTTTAACAACCGGGAGTCATTTCGGGCGGAATAGGCCGAAAACAAAAAGTCCCGGAATCGCAAGCGATCCGGGACCCATCGAAAAAAGCGTTGAAAAATCAGTCCTTGGCGGCGGAAAGCTTCGCTTCCAGAGCCTCGATGCGGGCGCGCAGCGCGTCGTTTTCATCACGCGCCTGAATGGCCATTTCGCGAACGGCATCGAATTCCTCGCGCCGGACGACGTCCAGACTGTTCAGCCAGCGATCCGCCTGCGCATGAAAAGCGGCTTCGGCTTCCTTGCGCACACCCTGCGCCGCGCCGGCCGCATCGGTCATCAGCTTGGCGAATTCATCCAGAAAACGGTTGGTGCCTGTCGTGCTCATGGCGCTCATCCTTCGTCGGTTCAGGGGCATCGTCTTGCCCGCTGTTGCTAGCCTTCAGGTAGGCACTCCATCGCCGCCTTGCAAGCGAAATCGAAAAATCGCAAGAGCTTGCATGGCCTACGGTATCTTGAACCGGAGCTTGAAGAATCACCTTGACCGCCGCCATCGCAATCGCCATTTTCCTTGGCGTCAGGGAGACCGGTGAGCATCATCGCCCGGCCCCTTGAGGCAATGGCTCGTTCCGTTGTCCACCCCGCAACGATGACGGAATATACGGATTGTTAGCCGCTCCCACCCAACTCGCCATCATGCCCTTCCCCAATATCGATCCGGTGGCGCTGTCCCTTGGCCCGCTCTCGATCCACTGGTACGGCATCGCCTATGTCGCGGGCATCATGCTCGGCTGGTTTTACGCCCGCCGCCTCGCCCGCACGGATCGCCTGTGGCCGAACGAGACGTCGCCGATCTCGGCGCAGCATCTTGACGATTTCATCCTTTGGGCAGCCGGCGGCATCGTGCTCGGCGGGCGCATCGGCTACATCCTGTTTTACGATCTCGCCGCCGTCGCCGCCAATCCCATCAGGGCAATCGAGATATGGAATGGCGGCATGTCGTTCCATGGCGGCCTGATCGGCACCACCGTCGCCATGATCCTCTTCGCCCGCAAGAACGGCATTCCGGTCTGGAGCATGTTCGACGTCGTCGCGGCCGTGGCACCCATCGGCCTGCTGTTCGGACGCATCGCCAATTTCATCAATGGCGAATTGTGGGGGCGCATCGCCGACGTGCCATGGGCGGTCGTCTTCCCGACCGGCGGCCCCTTCGCGCGACACCCGAGCCAGCTCTATGAAGCCGGCCTCGAAGGCCTCGTGCTCGTCATCATTCTGGCAATCGCCATCTATGCCTTCAGGGCGCTGAAGACGCCCGGCGTCGTCACCGGCATCTTCGTCTGCGGTTACGCGCTGTCGCGCATCTTCGTGGAATTCTTCCGCGAACCGGACGCCCAGATCGGTTATCTCGCCGGCAACTGGCTGACCATGGGCATGGTGCTCTCCACGCCCATGTTCGCTCTCGGCCTCTGGGCGGTTCTGCGGGCGCGCAGCGCGGCAAAAAGCGCCTGAACGGTATGACCCGCCATGACGACACCGCTCGCGCAACGCATCAAATCACTTATCCGGCTCAACGGTCCGCTTAGCGTTACCGACTTCTTCTCGCTCTGCCTCGCCGATCCGGAGCACGGTTATTACAGAAGCCGCGAGCCCTTCGGCCGTTCGGGCGATTTCATCACCGCACCTGAAGTCAGCCAGCTTTTCGGCGAAATGCTCGGCGTTTTCGTGGTCCACGCCTGGCAGAGGCACGGCGCCCCCATGGAAACGCAGCTGGTGGAAATCGGCCCCGGCCGCGGCACCATGATGTCGGACATGCTGCGCGTCATCCGCCGCATCGCACCGCCGCTTTACGAGACGATGCGGGTGCATCTGGTGGAAACCAGCCCCCGCCTTTCCGCCATCCAGAAGGAAACGCTGGTCGCACATGCAGACAGGCTGACCTGGCATGACAGTTTCGACGACGTGCCGGAAGGTTTCCTGCTCCTCGTCGCCAACGAGCTTTTCGACGCCATTCCGATCCGGCAATTCATAAAGACGCCGCAGGGTTTTCGCGAACGGGTCGTCAGCCTCGATGCCAATGACGAACTTGTGTTCTCGACCGGGCTTGCCGGCATAGATCCGGCTTTGCTGCCGCCGCAGCCGGAACGGCAGCCGATTGGCGCCATATTCGAGATTTCGCCTGCCCGCGAAGCCGTGATGACCGCGATCTGCCAGCGCCTCTCGGCCCATGGCGGCACGGCGCTCGCCATCGATTACGGCCATCTGGTCGCCGGTTATGGCGATACGTTGCAGGCCATGCGCAACCATGCCTTCGACCCGGCGCTTGCGCATCCCGGCGAAGCCGATCTCACCAGCCATGTCGATTTCGAAAGCCTCGTGAAAACGGCCGAAGCAACCGGCGTACACGTCAACGGCACCCTGAGACAGGGCGACTTTCTCTATGGTCTCGGTCTCAAGGAGCGTGCGGCCGCACTTGCCGCCAAGGCCACGCCCGACCAGACGCTGGAAATCGCCGAAGCGGTCAACCGCCTCGCCGGCGAAGGCGCCGGCAAGATGGGGGAACTTTTCAAGGTCATCGCCGTTTCAAGTCCCGCGCTTCATCTCCTGCCGTTTCGCGCGGTGGATTGACAGCGCAATCACCTCTGGGCCAACATCGCCGCGACACACGAAGCAGGCACACTGCATCACACACGCCGCGCAACGCCGCGGCAACCGGAAACATCTCGCTTAACCGTAGCTCACTGGCCAACAGCGATATTCTCCAAGGAACTCCCGCACCATGCAGAACGCAACGCTGCCGCTCCCCATCCAGAGTCCCCTGCTCGCCGACTATAGCAAAAACCGTATCCATCACGGTTTTTTCACCCGGCAGGGCGGGGTGTCGGAAGGGCTTTATCAGGGCCTCAATGTCGGCCTCGGCTCGCATGACGAACCGGAACGGGTGCAGGAAAACCGTCGGCGCGTGACGCAATGGTTCGGCCTGTCGGCGGAGCGCCTCGCCACCGTGCACCAGATCCATTCCCCCGATGTTCTCGTGGTCGATGAAACCTATGACGGCAGCCGCCCGCAGGCCGACGCCATGGTAACCGCGACACCGGGTTTCGTGCTTGGCGTGCTGAGCGCCGATTGCGGCCCGATCCTGTTTGCCGATGCGGAAGCCGGCGTCGTGGGTGCGGCCCATGCCGGCTGGAAAGGGGCGCTGTTCGGCGTACTCGAAAACACCATCGAGACCATGACTACGCTCGGCGCCAGCCGGGAGCGCATCGCCGCCTCGCTCGGCCCTTCGATCAGCCAGAACAACTATGAGGTCGGTCCGGAATATGTGGCGCGTTTCACCGATATCGATCCGGCCTATGCGGATTATTTTGCAGGCACGGAAAGGCAAGGTCACGCATTGTTCGACCTCAAGCAATTCACCATCGACCGGCTGACGAAAGCCGGTGTGAAGGCGGAAAATCTCGGCCTCTGCACCTATCCCGACGAACATCGCTTTTATTCCTACCGCCGCACCACCCACCGCGCCGAACCCGATTATGGCCGGCAGATTTCCGCAATCGCAATTCTGGAGGACTGACATGGCCCTGCATTTCGAGCTTTCGGAATTCGATGCCCGCCGCGAGCGGCTGCTCGCCAAAATGGCCGAGGAGAAGCTGGACGCCCTTCTGCTTTTCGCGCAGGAAAGCATGTATTGGCTGACCGGCTATGACACGTTCGGCTACTGCTTCTTCCAGACGCTGGTGGTCAAATCGGACGGCTCCATGACGCTTCTGACCCGCTCGGCGGATCTGCGCCAGGCCCGCAATACCTCCATCATCGAGAATATCCTGATATGGGTCGACCGGCCCAATGCCGACCCAACGCTCGATCTCAAGAACCTGCTGAGCGATCTCGACCTGCTGGGGGCAAAGATCGGCGTCGAATACGACACCCACGGCATGACCGGCCGCGTCGCCCGCCTGCTGGACAATCAGCTCGCCAGCTTCTGCCAGATGAGCGACGCTTCCTATCTGATCAGCACCCTGCGGCTCGTCAAAAGCCCGGCCGAGATCGCCTATGCGCGCAAGGCGGGCCAACTGGCCGATGCGGCGCTGGATGCGGCGCTGCCGCTCATCAGGCCCGGCGCGGACGAGGCCGTGATCCTCGCGGCGATGCAGGAAGCGGTTCTGGCCGGCGGCGGCGATTACCCCGCCAATGAATTCATCGTCGGTTCCGGCGCGGATGCGCTGCTGTGCCGTTACAAGGCCGGCCGCCGCAGGCTCGACGCCAAGGATCAGCTGACGCTGGAATGGGCCGGTGTCAGCGCCCACTACCATGCCGCCATGATGCGCACGGTGGTGATCGGCGAACAGGACTTCCGCCAGAAGGAGCTTTACAGCGCCTGCCTGCAAAACCTCACCGCCATCGAGGAAGTGCTGCGACCGGGCAAGACCTTCGGCGATGTCTTCGACGTCCATGCCCGCGTGATGGATGAACGCGGATTGACCCGTCATCGGCTGAACTCCTGCGGTTATTCGCTGGGCGCGCGCTTCTCGCCGTCCTGGATGGAGCATCAGATGTTCCACGCCGGCAATCCGCAGGAGATCACCGCCGACATGACGCTCTTCGTGCATATGATCGTGATGGATTCCGATTCCGGCACGGCCATGACGCTCGGCCAGACCTATCTGACCACGGAGGCCGCACCGGAGCCGCTCTCGCGCCACAACCTCGATCTTCTCACAGCTTAAATCGCCGCCGGGTTTGACAGAGCGGGAAAACCGCCCTTACATTGCGCCACCTTGGGCAAGAAGGAGCGGAACATGAGAGGGAAAATCGCATGAGCCGGACGGGGTTCACCCCCCTTTTTCCGGCCATCATTGTTCCCGCGATGATGCTGGCCCTGTCAGGCTGCAACACGACGGAAGCGCTGACACCGCAGGTGGATGTCGGCCACAATGCCTCGCAATCGACACCCGTGACCCAGGGCGATCTCGACCAGATGGCCGCCGCCGCCGACCGCGCCCCCACGGGCGCTCCGGCAACCGCAACATCCGTTCCCGCCTATGCACCGCAAAACTCGTTGCAGGCGCAGGCACAGGCGCTGTCAAACGGCAGCCAGTATGGCGAGCCGCTTCGCCAGAGCCAGACCGCAGCCCAGCCACCCGCCGCCGCTCAACCCGCACCCGCACAGCAGACAGCATCGCTTGCGCCCGCCTCTTCCGCAAACTCCATCCGCTTCCTGCCGATCATCGGAGCGCCGGTTCAGGCGGTGACACCGCTGTCGCGTCAGCTCGGGGCCGAGGCGCGGGCGAAGGGGCTGACCATCCGGGCCTCCAACGACAATTCGGCCGAAAACATCCTGAAGGGATATTTCTCCGCCTTTGCCGATGGCGCCAAGGTCAATGTCGTTTACGTCTGGGACATTCTGGACGCCAATGGCGTGCGGCTTCACCGCCTGCAGGGGCAGGAAACGGTGGCGGCAAAAGGCAGCGATCCATGGGCCGCCGTGACCGACAGGGTCATGCAGGATATCGCTGCAAAAACGCTCAACGACTATTCGTCATGGAAGCAGTCTCAACAGGGATGAGGTGAAAACGGCGGGAGAAGTCACAGAGATTTCACGAAAATCATTGCGAAAGCGCGGAGTCCTCTTGCAATCGGAAGCAACAGCGCTATTAAGGCGCGCATGGCAACAAGGCGTATCCGGCAAAGGCTTTTCAGCCGGATGTTCCTCCCCTTGAACGACGCTTGGTTACGGTGGATTGAGCCCCGTGATGCAAGGCGATGGCATGGAAACAGGCGGCCGCAATGAAGGTTTTCGCAGGCAATTCGAACCGGCACCTTGCCGAAGCGATCTGCAAGTATCTTAACGTTCCTCTCGGAAATGCCACTGTAAAGCGGTTTGCTGACCAGGAAATATTCGTAGAAATCAGCGAGAACGTGCGCGGCGAAGACGTTTTCATCGTCCAGTCCACCTCCTTCCCGGCAAATGATCATCTGATGGAACTGCTCATCATGATCGACGCCATGCGCCGCTCCTCTGCCAAGCGCATTACCGCGGTGCTTCCCTATTTCGGTTACGCCCGCCAGGACCGCAAGGCCGGCCCCCGCACCCCGATTTCCGCCAAGCTCGTCGCCAATCTGATCACCGAAGCCGGCGCCGACCGCGTTCTCACCCTTGATCTCCATGCCGGCCAGATCCAGGGCTTCTTCGATATTCCCACCGACAATCTCTTCGCAGCGCCCATTCTGGCCCGCGACGTGAAGGACCATTACGACACCAACAATGTCATGGTCGTTTCGCCCGATGTCGGCGGCGTGGTCCGCGCCCGTGCACTCGCCAAGCGTCTCGACTGTCTTCTGGCCATCGTTGACAAGCGCCGTGACCGTCCGGGCGAATCCGAAGTCATGAACGTCATCGGCGATGTCTCCGGCAAGGACTGCATCCTCATCGACGACATCGTCGATTCCGGCGGCACACTCTGCAACGCCGCTGAGGCGCTGCTGAAAAAGGGCGCCACCAGCGTCACCGCCTATATCACCCACGGCGTGCTTTCCGGCGGCGCGGTTGCCCGCGTGGCCTCCTCGAAGCTGCGCGAACTCGTCATCACCGACAGCATCCAGCCGACAACCGGTGTCCAGTCCGCGCATAATATCCGCGTGGTCAGCACCGCAGGCCTGCTCGGCGAAGCGATCAACCGCACTGCACAGGAACAGTCGGTTTCCGGCCTGTTCGACTGAGCAGCCGCGGAAACCTCGGCAATCATTCTAGGGTCTGGCGAATTGCCGCCCGGTTTAGATTTCCGGGCAGGCTGCGGTCTATCTTGAAATCGCTGGTTCCCTCGATGTCATCCTCGGCCCTGTGCCGAGGACCTAGTCATGTTAAATAAATCAACAGGTCGCAGATCCTCGAGACAAGTCCGAGGATGACGCAGGAGTGTCTGGCGCGCTTCGCCATTCACCTCATTGAAGCGAACTTCGAAGTTCCTCTTAAGACGATGCCGTGCCCGCATCCGGCGGCCGTTGCAGACGTGAGGCTGCGGCCTTGATTTTCGGCCACCAGCGCCGAACCCGGGTTAGAACAGCATGGCGACCGTTACGCCAGATACTGACCGTATCGGCTGTAACCGCATCGCCGGTAAACAGATGCCGATGACGTCCGATCACCAGCGCCCGGTAGAGAAACAGGGTCGTGAGGGCGGAAAACAGGATGGACATCACCACATCGCTGAGGAAATGCCCGCCGGCCGCGATGCGCAAACCGGACATGAGGACGATCATGCCGGCAGCGATGCTTCCCATCGCCAACCGTCCGCGCCGTTGCAGCCGGGGCCAGACGAGCACGCAGAGCGGCAGGAAGAAACTGGCGATCAGCGCGGTTTCGCCGGAAGAAAACGAGCAGTTCGAATAACATTGCGCACTGTACTGGAAAGGCGGCGTGAAAAGCTGCTGCCCGCCGAATTCGGTGACGCTGAATGGGCGCGCGCGGCCGATGGTCGCCTTCAGCACACCATTGACCAGAAGCCCGGCGCAGAGGATCACCGGCCCGCACAGGAAGGCCCAGACCCGCCAGCCGGTTCTTTGCAGCGTACCCAGCCGAAGATTACCGACAAGGATCACGAAAGCCAGAAGGGTGGCAAGCTCCGTACCTTCGCGCAGCGTATCCCGCAACCATTCGGGAAACGGCTCACGGCCGGACCATGGCTGCTCGACGGGCGAGAAAAACAGGGCGGAGAATCTGAGATCGATGGAGGGAAAGGTCGCGAACAGGATGACGAGCGCCAATGTGGCGAGTGTCACCCAGATCGTGATCCGCATATGCGAAAGATCATTGTCCATTGCTGCCCTCCGGCATGCATCGCGGCAGCAGGCGCCAGAGTCCGATTTCCCTGCCTTCGAGGAAACCCGGCCCGGCGGTCCAGCGAGCGACCGGCGCCTCGCCGGCAAGGCAGGCCGGCAGGCCGTCCGCACTTGCCAGGAACAGGGGATTTTTCGCCTCGCCGGGTTTCAGCGGGTAAAGAAGCGCATAGTGACTGGAAGGCACGCCGGTCTCGGGCAGCGCGCGCGTCATCACCTGCTTCTCATCCCGAAGCTGATAAAAAAGCTCGGCAAGTATCGAGCGGTCGGTAGCGACGATGGCGTCCGCACCCGCCTCGCGCGCCCGTAACAGGCCGGTCGACACCAGCTCGGCGCGCCCGAGATACCGCGCCATCGCCAGTTCACCTTTCGGCAGGCGCAATTGCGTTCCGACAATGGTCATCAGCGGCAGCGCGACGGCCACGATGCCGCCGAGCACAAGCGTGGACACGGTGAGCCAACGCCGCGACGCCAGGACCGGCACCGCCAGCAGCACGCCCGCCGCATAGGCCCCGACCGCCCAGTTGGCGAGCGCCCGTGACATCAAACCCTGCGCGGTAATCAGAAGAACGATCGGCACCGAAAGAGCGACCAGCGCCCGGGTTTCGGCATTCTTCGCACGAATTGTTGCGACGATCATGCCGACGAAAACGAATGGTCCGACCACACCCGCCTGGGAGAAGAAGAATTCCAGCGCGGAACCGATCTTCAGCTGGACGCCATGCCAATTCGCATTATCCGCCGTATGGCGTGCGGTCATGAAATCATGCGCCGCGTTCCACCACAGATTGGGCGCGATGACGGCAGCGCAGACCAGCGCAGCAATCGCCGCGTCACGCAGCCGGATGCGCCATGCCTCACAGAGCCAGCCGGCGGCGATGAAGCAGGGCAGAAAATAGATCATCGCATATTTCGACATCAGCCCGAGGCCGAAGCAGAGACCGAGGGCGATGCTCCAGCCCAACGCCGCCCTGCCCTCGCTGCGGGCGAGCGCAAGCTTCCGCACGGAGATCATCGACAGCACGATGAACAGCATCATCGGCGTATCGGTCGAGATCAGCAGGCTGCCGAGCGTTACGGCCGGCAGGGTCAGATAGATAAGGGCGGCCAGGGATGCCAGCCTGACATCGTAGATCATGCGGCCGAGCGCAAGGATGGCCGCCGCCGCTACACCATGCACCACGGGTGCGGCCAGCCGAACCTGAAACGTGCCCTCGCCGCCGCCCAGAACGGTTGCCGCGCGAATGAGCCAGCCGATCAGGGGCGGCTTGGAATAGGCGCCGAGCGCCATCTCCCTGCCCCATAGCCAATATTGCGCCTCATCGACGAAAAGGTCGGTACGGTTGAAGGCCAGCCCAACGACGCGCAGCGCGGTTACGAGGACGATCGCCACGAATGCAAATGTCAGCCATCGGCGCTCATCGCCTGCCTGCGCATAAGGCAGGGTCGCCGCCTCATGCATGCTGGCGGCGTTCTGCATGAATCAACCAGAGATTTCGGGCATAGATGAAAAGGCCGGACGCCTGACCCAGAATGAAGACCGGATCGCGCCGCCAGATGGCGTAGGAAAGCAGCACCAGACCGCCGAGAACGGAAAAATACCAGAAGGCCACCGGAATGACCGAGCGGTTTGCCCGTTCCGACGAAATCCATTGAACCAGAAAACGCATGGTAAACAGCATCTGGCCCATGAAGCCGGTGCAGACCCACAGAAATTCCTTCCAGCTGTTCACATGCAGCATGGACCATAAAGCCGGTGCGTTCACGGCAATGTCTCCGTTTTGAAAGTTTCAGCCCAGCTTGACCGCTTGCGCCGGCGCAGCAGCCAGGCGACGCCGATCAGATCGTGGATGCCGACAAGCGCGCGGCCGATATTGGTGTAATGGGAATTCCCGTGCAGCCGCGCCCGGTGCGTGACGTCGACATGGGTGACCTGCCAGCCGTCGCGGTTGAACAGCGCCGGGAAATAGCGATGGTGATGATCGAAATAGGGCAAGGCGAGATAGGCGTCGCGGCGGAAGGCCTTGAGCCCGCAGCCGGTGTCGCGCGTGCCGTCCTTTAATATCCGCGCCCGAAGCCCGTTGGCGAAGCGGGAGGAGAGGCGTTTTCCAAGCGTATCGCGCCGGCCGACACGCTGGCCGGCCACAAGGCCGAGCCGGCTGGGAGCGCTGGCGGAAAGAAGCGGCGCGAGAAGAGCCGGCAGATTGTCCGGCGGGTTCTGCCCGTCTCCATCCAGCATGCAGATGACCGGCGCACGCGCCGCCTGCACACCGCTGTGGATCGCCGCAGACTGTCCGCCCTGACGATCATGGCGGACCAGCCGCAGCATCGGGTAACGATCGCCAAGCGCAAGCGCCGCATCGACCGTGCCGTCCGAAGATGCGTCGTCCACCACCACGATCTCGAAGGCGCCGACGGGCTGGCAGGCGGCAAAAATCTCCGCCACGAGCGTTTCCACACTCGCTTGCTCATTGTGCATGGGCACGACAACGGCGAAATCCGGCCTCGGTTTCACGCTGGCTCCGTCATATCCGTCCGCATTCAGTCCGCAGACATCATTGATAGTGGCGAGAGAAGGAGCGCGGAAAGCTTGCATGAACATGAACAGCCGTTGAACTTCACTCGATATGCGCCCGTTCTATTGCAGTTTTATTACGGGAAACGCGTCAGTGGCGGCCGGCTATTTTTTCACGGCATGCGGGAAATAATCGTACAATTCCCAGCGCTTTTAACGCGACCGTAAACAATTTTTGCCACGGTATGGCCACGTTTTTTGGGGGGAGGAAACAGGATGCCGGGTGTAAATCCGACTGCTGTCAAAGCTAAATCATTGTCGATAAAGGCCAAATTCGCAGCGCTCGTCACGGGCGCGACGCTGGTTTCATGTCTTTCCGTGGGGTTGTTGTCCTACGAGATGGGGAAGTCGGGACTGATCGACGCCAGCGAAATCAGGCTCGAAACGGTTGCAGGCAACCAGTCCAAGCAGCTTGACGCCTATACTTTGCGCGTCGAACAGAGCATTTCCGAGCTGTCGCAAAACGCCGCGGTCGCACAGGCGCTGGAAACGATGACCACCGTTGTGCCGACGGAAAGGGATGCGATCATCCAGGCTTTCCGCCGCGAGGGCGTCTCCGAAGAGGAGCGCGCCTCCTTCAATGGCGAAGGCCTGCGACTGCTTTACGCCATTCGCCACGCCACCATCAACGCCACCATCGCCAGCGTCTGGCGCAACACCCGCGTCAGCGACATCTATGTGATCGACAAGACCGGCCTCATTATTTACACCGTGACGAAGGGGAAGAACTTCCTCACCAGCGTGACGGAACCGCAAAACGCCGCGATCAAGGACCTGTTCGACCGCATCGAAGCCGGCAAGGACGGCGTCGTCAGCACCACCGGTTTCAGCGGCGGCGAAAATGATTCGGCCATGATCGGCATGCCGCTCGCCGTCTCCAACTGGGGCCAGCTTCAGCGCAAGGGCGCCGTCATCATGCGCATCGCCGCCGATCGCATCGGCGCGGTGGTGACGCCCGAGGAAACCGGCAAGACCATCGATGACGCCGTTCTCCTGAGCGCCGACGGCAAACGTCGGGCCGGCGTACTCTCGGGCGGCGCTGATGCTGCCGTTTCAGCAAGCCTCGCCGCCCTTTCCAACGCAAACAACGCCGGAACGGTGATGGCGCAGACACCTGCGGGCAACATCTTCTATGCCTATCGCCCGGTCTCCGTCTTCGGACAGAAACATCTTCTGGCCATCGGCCAGCAGGAAAGCAAGGTTCTCGCCGCCGCCAACGATCTCGCCTTCTGGGCGACGGTCGCGACACTGGCCGTGCTTGCGATCATGACGCTGATCGGCATTTTCGTTTCCGCAAGCCTGACCAAGCCGCTGACCGGCCTTGCGGGGCTGATGGAGCGCCTGAACGGCGGTGAAAACAACATCGAGATCAAGGCCGTTTCCCGTGGCGATGAGATCGGCACCATGGCGCGCGCGCTGGAATCCTTCCGTCAGGGCATTCTGGACAAGCAGCGCATGGAAGCCGAATCCCATCGCAAGAGCGAAGAACTGGACGAGGAACGCGCCCAGCGGGAAATGGAAAAGGCAAGAAGCGCGAAAGAACTGGAAGAGGCTGTCGACGCGCTTGCCACCGGTCTTGCCAATCTTGCCGCCGGCAGGCTCGATCTCCGCATCGACAAATCCTTCGTGCCGTCGCTCGATCATCTGCGCATCGACTTCAACAACTCCATGGCGGGCCTGGAAGCGACCATCTCCAATATCGGCGAAAGCGCCAATGCCATCCGCTCCGGCTCCGGCGAACTGAAAAGCGCATCGGAAGACCTGTCGCGGCGCACCGAACGTCAGGCCGCAGCCCTTGAGGAAGCGGCAGCGGCACTCGGAGACATGACGCAGGCCGTCAATCTCTCACTGTCGCGCTGCAATGTCGCCGTCGAGGCGACGGCGGGCACGATGCAGGATGCGCACAAGTCCACGGCCGTCGTTAAAGAAGCGATCGTCGCGATGGAACGCATCGAAACCTCGTCGGCCAAGATCCGCCAGATCATCGACGTCATCGACCAGATCGCCTTCCAGACCAATCTGCTGGCGCTGAATGCCGGTGTGGAAGCCGCCCGCGCCGGCGAAGCCGGCAAGGGCTTTGCCGTTGTGGCGCAGGAAGTTCGCGAGCTTGCCCAGAAATCGGCAGCCGCCGCCCGGGACATCACGACGCTGATCGCCACCTCGGCGGGCGATGTGGAAAGCGGCGTGGCGCTGGTGCTGAAGACGGGTGAAAGCCTCGAGCAGATTCAGAAACGCATCCAGTCGGTCAACGACCAGATCGGCGAGATCGCCACCGCATCGCGCGAACAGTCCGGCCGCCTCAGCGAAATCAACGCCTCCGTCAACGAACTCGACCATGTAACGCAGCAGAACGCGGCCATGGTGGAGGAAACGACGGCGGCCGCCTTCTCGCTATCCAGCGAGGCGGACGGCCTGACCGAACAGGTGGGGCAATTCTCGGTCGGTGGCGCCCGCCAACGGGACCAGCGTTACGCGGCATAAACCGCAACGAAAAAAGGCCGGAGGCGAAACCTCCGGCCTTTCTGTTTGAAGCCGGGCTCCCAGGGGCCAAAGCCCCTGGGAACACGCCGGCGATCTGGCACCACAGCCCCTCGCCGGCTTCCGGGGAGGACCTCAGAAGAAACCGACCTTGTTCGGGCTGTAGGAAACGAGCAGGTTCTTGGTCTGCTGGTAGTGATCGAGCATCATCTTGTGGGTCTCGCGACCGATGCCCGACTGCTTGTAACCTCCAAAGGCAGCGCCCGCCGGATAGACGTGATAGCAATTCGTCCATACGCGGCCCGCTTCAATGCCACGGCCGGCCCGATAGGCAATGTTGGTATCGCGGCTCCAGACGCCTGCGCCCAGACCGTAAACCGTGTCATTGGCGATTTCGAGCGCCTCTTCCACCGTCTTGAAGGTGGTGACGGAGACAACCGGTCCGAAGATTTCCTCCTGGAAAATCCGCATCTTGTTGTTGCCTTCGAAGACGGTCGGCTGGATGTAATAACCGTCCTTCAGATCGCCCGTGAGCGTCTTGCGGTCGCCGCCGGTCAGAACCCTGGCGCCTTCCTTCTTGCCGATCTCCAGATAGCTCATGATCTTGTCGAACTGTTCCTGCGAGGCCTGCGCGCCCAGCATGGTCGACGGATTGAGCGGATCGTCCTGGCTGATGGCCTGCACCCGCTTGATCGCCTTTTCCATGAAGCGGTCATAGATCGATTCATGCACCAGCGCACGCGAGGGGCATGTGCAGACTTCGCCCTGGTTGAGCGCGAAGAAGGCGAAACCTTCGAGCGCCTTGTCGAGGAAGGCGTCGTCTTCGTTCATCACGTCGGCAAAGAAGATGTTCGGCGACTTGCCGCCCAGCTCCAGCGTGATGTTGGTGACGTTGTCGGCCGCATAACGCATGATTTCCTTGCCGACCGAGGTGGAGCCGGTAAAGGCGATCTTGGCGATGCGGTTGCTCTGCGCCAGCGGCTTGCCGGCTTCGAGGCCCGTACCGTTGACGATGTTGAGGACGCCGGGCGGCAGCAGGTCTTCGATCAGCTCCATCACGATGAGAATCGAGGCCGGTGTCTGTTCGGCCGGCTTCAGCACCACGCAATTGCCCGCAGCAAGCGCCGGTGCAAGCTTCCACGCGGCCATCAGGATCGGGAAGTTCCAGGGAATGATCTGGCCGACGACGCCGAGCGGCTCATGGAAGTGATAGGCGACCGTATCGTTGTCGATTTCGCCGATCGTGCCTTCCTGGGCGCGGATGCAGCCCGCGAAATAACGGAAATGGTCGATGGCGAGCGGAATATCCGCATTGGTGGTCTCGCGCAGCGGCTTGCCGTTATCCCAGGTCTCTGCCCGGGCGATGAGATCGAGATTGTCCTCGATCCGCTGGGCGATCTTGAGCAGGATGTTGGAGCGCTCCGTCACGCTCGTCTTGCCCCATTTATCGCGGGCCTTGTGGGCGGCATCCAGCGCGAACTCGATGTCGGATGCGTCCGAGCGCGGCACTTCGCAGATCTTGTGGCCGGTGACCGGCGAAAGATTATCCATGTAGCGGCCGGATTTCGGCTCCACCCATTTGCCGCCGATGTAATTGCCGTATTTCAGCTTGAAGGGCGCTTCGCCCGCTTTCTGCTGAACCTGAATGTTCATGATTTCATCCTCCCTGATGAAAACGATCCGCAGCGGATCGCATGGGAGGAAGGTGGGCCTAGATGGCGCGGTTCGGTAGAGGGGCGGCGCGGTTCCGCAGCGCACATTGTCTCACATCTGCGACAAAGGCGCCTCGATCCGGCACGATTGGCCGGATCGCACCCGCATACACCTTAATGCACGTCGAATTTCTTCATCTTGCGGTGAAGCGTGGCGCGGCTGATGCCGAGCAGCGAAGCGGCCTGCGTGACATTGCCGTTGGTGCGCGACAACACGCGCCGCAGCGCCGAGCGTTCCGCTTCCGCAAGGTCGGAACCGCCATCGTGGCGCTGTTCCTGAAGAACATCGGCGGCGGGCAAACCCTGCGCGATCCGGGCATCGTCCAGCTTCAGTGCAAGGCGTGCGGCACGGGTCGCACCCAGCACGAGATCGTCCTGATCCACGGCCAGCAGCGACAGCGCCGCGCCGAACCCGCTCGGCACAACGACGATGCGCGCACCCGGAAAGGCGCGGCGGAAAAGATTGCCTTCGATGCGCTGTGCCGCATCCTTCACCGCCTGGGTGACGAAGGAGAAAGTCATCTCGTTGATGTCGTCGCGGCAGGTGGAAATATCGAGCGCGCCCGTCACCCGGCCGGTGTGATCGCGGATGGGAGCCGTGGTGCAGCAGAGTTCGGTATTCGACGTAAAGAAATGCTGATCGCGGTAGACCACCACCGAGCGCTCATCCACCAGCGCCGTGCCGATACCGTTGGTGCCCACGCTTTCTTCGCTCCAGACCGCCCCGGACCAGAGGCCAAGCGCCCGGAAATCACGATCATCGCCCGAAGCGCCGCGCCGCTCCAGCGCAACGCCCTGCGCATCGGTCAAAAGCAGGCAGCAGCCGGATTTGCCGACGCTTTGGAAAATGCGGTCGAGTTCATCCGTGCTTTCGGCAATCAGGCCAGCCGCACTTTCGCGAGCGCGGCGGAATTCGTATTCGCTGAGAAAGATCGGCTTGCGGTTTTCCTCCGGTGCAAGATGATGTTTGACCATGCAGCGACGCCAGGAGGCGACAATCGGAGAACTTGCGGCGGCGGAACGATGGCGCGCGGTTTCATACACGCGTTCCGCATGGGCGATGTCTGTCGGCATACGCTCCTCCCAAAGCTTTTCGGCGATGGTGCGCTGGAAGCGGCCATGTTTCAACAAAAAATTTCGCGACCGGCCTTGCCGGGCGCAGCCGCGGGCGGCGCCAGACTATCGGACCGCCTTGAAATAACGCCGGCCGGCGGTCACGTCCGTTTCATCCTCGGCCGAAAGGAACGTATCGTCCACGAGATTGGCGATGGAGGTCAGCGGACCGGGCTTGCCGAAAAAGAAGCCCTGCACCTGCAGGCAGCCTTCACGCCGCAGGAACTCGATATGGGCCTTGGTTTCGACGCCTTCCGCAAGCACCGGAATATTGAGGCTGTGCGCCAGAATGAGCGTCGAGCGAACGATCGCCTCCGACTGCACGTTGGTCGACAGGCCATCGATGAAGGCGCGGTCGATCTTGATCTTGTCGAAGGGGAAGCTCTGCAGCGTCGAAAGCGAGGAATAGCCCGTGCCGTAGTCATCCATGGCGATCTTGACGCCGAGCGACTTGAGTTTGCGGATGGTGACGAGGGCGTGGCGATGGTCGGCAATAATGCTGCCTTCGGTGATTTCCAGCTCTAGCCTTTCCGGCGCAAGCCCCGTCTCGGCAAGAATTTTCTCAACCTTGTCGGGGAAATCATTATCCGCAAGCTGCTGCGGCGCGACGTTTACGGCAATGGCGAGCGATTTTTTCCACTGAGCGGCCTGCGCGCAGGCTTCTCTCAAAACCCATTCGCCCAGTTCGACGATAAAGCCGGTCTGTTCGGCAATCGGAATGAATTCGGCGGGGGAGACCATGCCGCGTTCGGGGTGGTTCCAGCGCAAAAGCGCTTCGAAACCGACGATACTGCCGCTCTTGGTGTCGTTCTGCTGCTGGTAATAAAGCTCGAACTCGTTATTGGCGAGGCCGCTGCGCATGGCGACGGCCAGCACGTTGCGCTCACGCGCGGCCTCGTCCATGGATTTGTCGTAAAAGCATATGGTGTCCGAAGTACCGCTTTTCGCCCGGTACATGGCGACATCCGCCTGGGCCATCAGCGTATCGGCATCGATGGAGCCGGTATTGCGAACCGATATGCCGACGCTTGCGCCGACCGAAAATGTCTGTCCGTTCCATTCAACCGGCTTGCTGATCTGTTCGATCAATCGCTGGGCGAATTCCGCGCCGTCGGCGCGGGTGTAATAGGAATGGGTCATCGCCACGAATTCATCGCCGCCCATGCGGGCCAGAAACTCTCCGGTCTTCAGCACGGAACTCGCGCGGTCAGCGATGGCGCGCAGCACGGCGTCGCCTGCCGCATGGCCATGCACGTCGTTGATTTCCTTGAAACGGTCGAGATCGATGGACAGAAGCGCCGTATGCGCGCCCATCGAGACATGGCGTGTGCGGCGATTGAGATGCTCGATGAATGCCGCCCGGTTGGGAATACCCGTCAGCGGATCGTGCAACGAAAGATGGCGATAGCGGGCAACCGCCTGCTGGGTGGACTGGGCGTCGATGACATAGGTGGAGAGCCCGAGCGCCAGAAGCAGAAGCGTCACCGCAATGGCGCCTCCGCCCATGATGGCCGGCGGCAGCAGGTTTTCCGGAATGACGATGCGCGGGTCGAAGGCGAAGGACATCGACGCCATGCCGGTATAGTGCATCGAGGCAATGGCCAGAATGAGAAACGCCACCGCGCTATACTGGCAGAAACGGTTGAGAGGCCGGGCAATGCGATTGACCGCAATGGCGCCCAGCACCGCCCCCAATATCAGCGAGGCGATGACATAAGCCTGATCCCAGAAAAGCATGCCCTGAACATTATAGGCAGCCATGCCCGTGTAATGCATGGCCGCAATGCCGAGGCCGAGGACGATGCCACCAGCTTCCACCAGCACGCTGCGCCCGCCATAGGCGGAAATGCCGAAACCGGCAGTCGTCGTGGTAATGGCGATCAAAAGCGACAGCCCGGTCAGATAGGGATCGTATCCGACATCACCCGCCGCGACATAGCCCAACATCGCGACGAAATGGGTGGTCCATATCGCCGCCCCGCCATTGACGCCCGCCAGAAACAGCCAGTTGACCTTCTGCACGCCCGTCGCCAGACGGGCTTTCGAAAAAAGGCGCATCGAAACGAAACTGCCCAGCATGCAGACGAAGACGGCTGCGGCGGTGTATCGATAGTCGTGATCGATGGTGAGGCACTGGAGAACTTTGAGCATTGTCATCTACGCAATTGGAATTTTGCGTAGCCTTATCATTCGCCAAGTTTTCACCCGGTTTATGTGCATGGATAAGCATATATTAAAGGTTGCAACAAACGAGTGAATTAGTGATAACTAATAAAATTATAAAGCGGCACCCCTGAAAAACGGGCCGCTCTTGTCTTTATGCCCCGTTTGTATTATAGCGCCCGCACCCGTGTAGACACCCTTGGAGGCAACGCGGGCGGGATGGCCTTTGGCCTCTCCGGTTCAGGCCGCTTCGTTCGGCGTGAACTCTCCATATAACCTCGAAAGGAATTGCCATGAGCAAAGAATCGTATGAGCTCAAGGCCGAGGCGCGCGAACGAGTTGGTAAGGGGTCCTCTCGTGAACTTCGCCGCAACGGTTTGATTCCCGCTGTCATCTATGGTGACAAGCAGGCCCCCATTTCCATCGCCCTGTCGACCAATGAAGTCACCAAGCGTATCCACGCCGGCGGTTTCATGACGACGGTTGCGATCATCGACGTCGACGGCAAGAAGATCAAGGTTCTCCCGAAGGACTACCAGCTTGATCCGGTCCGCGACTTCACCATGCACGTCGACTTCCTGCGCGTTTCGGGCAACACGCTCGTCAACGTCGAAGTTCCGGTTCACTTCGTCAACGAAGAAAAGTCGGACATCAAGATCGGCGGCGTTCTGAACATCGTTCGCCACACGGTGGAATTCCACTGCCCGGCCAACGACATTCCGGAATTCATCACGGTCGATCTCGCTGGTCTGAAGATCGGCGACAACGTTCACATTTCGAATGTGAAGCTGCCGAAGAACATCACGCCGGTTATCGCCGACCGTGACTTCACGATCGCAACGATCGTCGCTCCGGCTGGCGGCGTTGCAGAAGAAACGACCGAAGAAGCTTCCGAGGAATAATCGGCGGCCGCAAGGCCGGACAGCTTTGAACAATGAGGCCCGTTCCGTTTTCGGAACGGGCCTTTTAGTTTTTATGAACTTTAAAACCAGAAAGCTTGCCATCCTCACCTGATACGGAACCCGTTTCAGTGTCGATTAACACTTCCATGAAACGATACCCTCGCGCTGTCGTGGAACACCGGCCGGGCTGAGGAAATGCGTGGGAAAACAGGCTTTTGCCGAAAACCCTCGCAAAACCCTCCGGGCGGACGAAACGGGGCGCAGCAAGTCTGGGGCAAAGGGTAGCTGCAATCGAACATGGCTCATTCCGTCGAAAGTCGCTTTATCGCGATTGTTTCCGGCGCACTTCTTACAGTGGTCGCCCCGCTCTTCACGCTTTTGCTGACGCTCTCCTACCACGAAGCCATTCGCAGCCAGCGTAACCACCTTGAGATTCTGCTGTCGACCAATGCGCAGGCGCTTGCCCGGCCTCTGTGGGACCTTGATGACGACACCATAAACCAGATTACCGGCACCCTAATCTCCGACCCCGTGATCAGGATGGTCGAGGTCAGGGATACCTCCGGCCAGCTCGATATCGTCCAGACGGCCGGCAGCGACATCATTCAGGATGCAGCCTCGGCGACGCGCGAAGTGACCTACAAGACCACGAAGGGCTCCGTCACCGTCGGGCAACTGACGATCTATTACGACAATGTCAGCCTTCTGACCTCTTTGAGCCGCACCGAACTGGCCTTCATCACGATTTTCATCCTCGCCGTCCTTACCATCGTTCTTGCCGCCATCGCCGGCAACCGCTTCATGGTCATCCGCCCGCTGATGCGGCTCGCGGCCGCCATCGAGGCAACGCGGCGTCTCGGCTCGCGCCACCACGTCGACTGGCGCTCGAAGGACGAAATCGGCCGGCTGGCGAAAAGCTTCAACGAAATGCAGACCCAGCTCGAAAAGGAAGAGCTGGAGATCAAGAACGCGCATGAGCGTAAGACGGAAATCTACAACCGCACGCCCGCCATGCTGTTTTCGCTCGACAGGCACGACCGCATTGCCGCCGTCAGTGACTATTGGGTGCAGGCGACCGGTTACGACCGCACCCGTATACTCGGCCTGAATTTCGCCGATCTCATCCATCCCGATGACCGGCTTCTTTTTCAGCAGCGCAAGACGGCTCATCCCTTGCCCGACGCTTCGCATAGCGGCATTACGGTCCGCTTCCATTGCATGGATGGCAGCGTGATGGACGCGCTCATCCTCGAAAAGGCTCTCGATTCCGGCGATGCGGCCCATCAGAGCACCTGCCTCTGCGTCATGACGGACGTGACCGAACTGCGCCAGTCGGAAAAGCGCAACCGCCAGCAGGCCATTTCCGACCACCTGACCGGCCTTTTCAACCGCCAGGGCTTCGAGGCCATTCTCGACCTGCAAATCCGCGATGCGGACCGCAACGGCAGCGAGCTGGCCTGCCTGTTCATCGACCTCGACCGGTTCAAGGCGATCAACGACAATCTCGGCCATGCCGCGGGCGACGCCGTTCTCAAACAATTCACGCTGAAGCTCGAACCGCTACTGACGCCGCTGGACAGCGCATCGCGGCTTGGCGGCGACGAATTCGCCATTCTTCTGGCCGGCGACAAGGTGGAAGAGCGCGCCCTGCAATTCTGCGAGCGCATCTGCGCCATGCTCGACACGCCCTTCGAGATCGAAAGCAACAGCATCCGCCTCAGCGCCAGCATCGGCATGGCGGTCTATCCCCTGCACGCCGCGAGCGCTTCCGAGCTTTTGCAGAATGCCGACATGGCGATGTATACCCGCAAGCGCACGGGCAAGAACGGCTCGCAGGTCTTCGACAGCTCGATCATGGACCGGGCGCGCGAACATGCGGAGCTGGAACGGGATATCGCGCAGGCGCTTTCCGAAGACTGGTTCGAGGCCTATTTCCAGCCGATTCAAAACCTCGCCACCGGCCAGACGGCGGGTTTCGAGGCGCTGCTGCGTCTCAACCACCCGGACAAGGGCCTGCTTTCTCCGGCCGCAATCGTCAGCCTTGCGGAAGAAAACGGCACTATCCACCGCATCGGCAATGTCATTCTCGATCAGTCGATCGCCAATCTCGCCAGGCTGTCGCGCCTGCCCGGCATGGACCAGACCTATGTGGCGGTGAATTTCTCGCCCCTGCAATTCGAACCGGGATTGCCGACGCGCATCGCCGGCGTTCTGCACCGCCACGGCATTCTTCCCAGACGGCTGGTCATCGAGATCACCGAAGCCGTTATCATGAAGGACGATCCGCAAATCCGGGCGATCCTCAATGCCATCCACCAGCTCGGCTGCCGCATCGCGCTGGACGATTTCGGCACGGGTTATTCTTCGCTCAGCTATCTCAGCCGTTTTCCGGTCGATATCGTCAAGATCGACCAGTCCTTCACCCGCTCGATCTGCGACGACAGGATGGACATCAGGCAGCGCAATCGCATGCTGGTCGAAGGCATCGCGGCCATCTCGCACAAGATGAACTGCGCCGTCATTGCCGAGGGCGTCGAGACGGAGGAACAGAAAGCGCTTCTGACCGATATAGGCGCGGATTTCGGGCAGGGTTATTTCTTCGCGCGTCCGCAGCCGGTCGAAAGGCTGATCACCTCACTCGACACGGCGTCCGGGCAAAACCGCGCCGCGGCGCGGCAAGCATGAACCGGCAGGGGGCAGCCATGGGATTGATCCGCTTTTGCCTGATCTTTCTTGCGCTCGCCACTCCGGCCAGCGCGGCCAAGCTCTTCCTGACCACCGAGGTCTATCCGCCCTATAATCTGCAGGCCAGAGACGGCAGCGTGCGGGGTGTCTATTTCGACCAGCTCAGAACCGTGCTCGAGGACACCGGCACCAGTTACGAGGTCGCCGTCATGCCCTGGGCGCGGGCCATCGCACTGGCCAGAACGCAGGCCATGCACTGCGTCTTCGCCGCTGCGAGAACGCCGGAGCGGGAAAAGCAGTTCAAATGGGTCTCGCCGATCCATATCGACCGCAACATTCTCGTGGCGCGCCGCAACGCGAATATCGAAGCCTCCAGCCTTGAGGAAGCCAAGAAATATCGGGTGGGAACCCAGCGTGGAGATTACACCGAAGCGCTTCTGGAAAAGCTCGGTTTCCCGCAGGTGGATGTCGGCGCGGATTTCGAGATCACGCTTCACAAGCTGAAGGCCGGCCGCATCGACCTGATGCCCATGTCTGAAAGCACCTTCAAAAGCCTGCCCGCCGACACTTTCAGCGAAGTGATAACTCTCTCGCGGCAGCAGCTTGGGCTTGCCTGCAACAAAAGCGTACCCGACGAGGTCATCGCGAAATTACAGGCCCGGCTGGACAGGCTGATCGCCGACGGAACGCAGCAACGGATATTCGACCGCTATAATCTCGTCAGCCCCTGAGCCCATCCGAAACTCCATAAAAGCCCCAAATCCATAAAAAGATTGACAGCCGGCGGTTTTCGGGGTGGTGACAACAGCATCATCAGGCAAAACGCGGACATGCCCCATGAAGATCATCGCAGGACTTGGTAATCCCGGCGCGCAATATGCGGTAAACCGTCACAATATCGGCTTCATGACCGTCGATGCGCTGCAGCGCCTGCCGTCCTTTGCGCCCTGGTCGAAAAAATTCAAGGCGGAGATTTCCGAAGGCGAGATCGGCGGCGAGAAGGTCCTGCTGATGAAGCCGCTGACCTATATGAACCTTTCGGGTGAGTCCGTCGGCGAAGCCATGCGCTTCTTCAAGCTTGCGCCGGCAGACATCATCGCCATCCATGACGAACTGGACTTGCCGGCCGGCCGCGCCCGCATCAAGACCGGTGGCGGCCATGGCGGCCATAACGGCCTGAAATCGCTCGACGCCCATTGCGGCAAGGACTATCGCCGCCTGCGTCTCGGCATCGGCCATCCCGGGGACAAGGAACGGGTGCACGGCCACGTGCTCGGAGATTTCGCCAAGGCAGACCGGGTCTGGCTCGATCCGCTTCTGGACGCCATTGCCGACAATGCCGCCATGCTGGTGAAAGCCGAGGATTCACAATTGATGAACAAGTGGCGCTGGCCACGGGCAGCAAGCCGGAAGCCGAAAAGCCGGCCAAGGCAGCCAAGCCCGCCGCACAGTCCCACATCCATCAGGCACGCAACAGCGCCCAGCCGAAAAAGCTGCCGGAAACCGGCCCGATGGCCGAAATGCTGAAACGCATGTTCAGCAAGAAGGACTAGATCGCGAATGTCTTCGGAGCCCACCGTCCCGCGCGCAGCCGCAGCCGGCGATCTGGCCGGATTGCTTGACCTTTACCGGGCGCTCAATCCGTCCGACCCTGAAATGACGGCAGAAGAAGCGAACACCGCTTTCGCGGCCATGCTCGCCCAGCCGGGCCTGACCGTGTTTCTTGCGACCGAAGGCGAAGAAGCGGTCGCCACCGCCACGCTGCAGATCGTTCCGAACCTGACGCGCGCCGCCCGCCCCTATGCCCTTATCGAAAACGTGGTGACGCTGGAAAACCGTCGCGGCCGCGGATATGGCCGCGCGGTGGTGCGCCATGCCGTCGAAGCGGCTTTTGCGGCGAACTGCTACAAGGTGATGCTGCTGACCGGTCGGCAGCGTCCGGAGGTTCACGCCTTTTACGAAAGCTGCGGCTTCGTACAGAACAAGACGGGTTTCCAGATCCGGCAGGATTAACGCTCACTCCTCCGGCTCGGTGGTGAACATCAGCGGAAATCCCGCTTCCTTGCCGAGATCGGTCGCTTCCTTGGCCTTGGTCTCGGCGATATCGCGCTCGCAGACAACGACGACCGCGCTGCCGAAGCGGTGCGCCGTCATCATCACCCGGTGGCCGGTTTCCTCGCTCATGCGGAAGACGGCTTTCAGCACCACGGTAACGAACTCACGCGGCGTATAGTCGTCATTCAGCAGAATGACCTTGTAGAGCTTCGGCCGCTCCAGCTTCGGTTTGACTTTCGGTTTCGGCTTGAGATCGACAGGACTGTCACTCATCATGGTCGCTCGTGCCTGTCGCTCATCGCGGTTGTTCATGGGAAAACCCCGTTGATGACGAAAGATCGATCGCTTGACCCGCTCATATTGCGCCGCAACCGCGGCATCGGCAACCCTGCCCGAAATTCCGCACCATTAAAGGTGCTTTGCCCGCACAAATCGGCCCGCGGGCTTGACCTTGCCCTGCCCTTTCCGCAAAAGGCTCCTCAACGAATTCTTTCAAACGGACAGGTTTCAAGCCATGGGCTTCAAATGCGGTATCGTTGGATTGCCAAATGTCGGCAAGTCCACTCTCTTCAACGCGCTGACGAAAACGGCAGCGGCGCAGGCGGCCAACTATCCCTTCTGCACCATCGAGCCGAACACCGGCGAAGTGGCGGTTCCGGATGCGCGCATGAAAATCCTCGCCGACATTGCCGGCTCGAAGGAAATCATCCCCACCCGCATCTCCTTCGTGGATATTGCCGGCCTGGTGCGCGGCGCATCGAAGGGCGAAGGCCTCGGCAACCAGTTCCTCGCCAATATCCGCGAAGTGGACGCCGTGGTTCACGTTCTGCGCTGCTTCGAAGATGACGACATCACCCACGTCGAAGGCCGCATCAATCCGGTGGCCGATGCCGAAACCATCGAGACCGAGCTGATGCTTTCCGATCTCGAAAGCCTTGAGCGCCGCACGGAACAGACCCGCAAGCGAGCCACCGGCAAGGACAAGGAATCGCTGGCGCAGCTGCCGCTGATGGAAGCCTCACTGAAGCTTCTGAACGAAGGCAAGCCGGTCCGCACCCTGCTCTCCACGCTGGATGCCGAGGAACTGCGCATCCTTCAGGGCCTCAACCTCCTGACCGCGCACCCGGTTCTTTACGTCTGCAACGTCGCCGAAAGCGACGCCGTCGACGGCAACGAACATACCAAGGCCGTTGCCGAAATGGCTAAGGCCCAGGGTGCGGAATCCGTCGTCATCTCCGCGGCGATCGAATCCGAAGTCGCGCAGCTTCCCGATGAAGAGGCGAAGGAATTCCTCTCGGCCCTGGGGCTTGAGGAAGCAGGCCTCGACCGCCTGATCCGCGCCGGCTACAAGCTGCTCGATCTCATCACCTATTTCACCGTCGGCCCGAAGGAATGCCGCGCCTGGACCATCGAGCGCGGCACCAAGGCCCCGCAGGCCGCCGGCGTCATCCACTCCGATTTCGAACGCGGCTTCATCCGCGCCAACACCATCGCTTATAACGACTATGTCGCCTTCAAGGGCGAAGTCGGCGCGAAGGAAGCCGGCAAGGCTCGCGACGAAGGCAAGGAATATGTGGTTCAGGACGGCGACGTCATCCACTTCCGCTTCAATACCTGATCTGGCCTTTGGCGACTTCGATAAGGTCCGCCAAGAAGGGTAACCGAACATTGCGGCGCGGTTTCTTCTCCCCGCCGGGGAGAAGGTGGCCCGAAGGGTCGGATGAGGGGGCTAGCTCTCGGTTTATCTCTACCCTCGCCCCCTCATCCCGCTGCCGCGACCTTCTCCCCCTCGGGGAGAAGAAACAAGCAGCACCCGCTCGCCCCATTCCTCTACATTGCATCCCCGATTTGACCTTTACGTAAAGGGAAAAATCATTTTAGATGCCGCCGATATTGACTGTGCGAAGGGAGGAAACCATGACGCCGGTCGCGACATATGCCTATGAGGATTTTTCCGTCGGTCGGGAATTTCCTTTGGGCCCGCAATCAATTTCCGCAGAGCAGATCATCACCTTCGCCAGCGAATTCGACCCACAGCCGATGCATCTTTCCGAAGAGGCTGGCCGCCAGAGCATTCTCGGCGGACTGGCGGCTTCCGGCTGGCACACCTGCAGCCTGCTGATGCGGATGATGGCGGACAGCTACATCTCGAACTCGACCTCGCAGGGCAGCCCCGGCATCGATTTCGTCGACTGGAAAAAGCCGGTTCTGGCGGGCGATACGCTTGTCGGAAAATCCATCGTGCTGGAACAGCGGCCCTCCGCCTCGCGCCCCGGCATCGGCCTCGTGAAATTACGCCACGAGCTTTATAACCAGCGCGGCGTTCTGGTATCGCACGGCGAAAACACCGTGATGTTCCTGATGCGCGGCAATGGAGGCGTTGCAGCATGAAACTGGCAGAACTTTCTCCCATCGGCGAACGTGTCACCCTCGATACGCTGCATTTTTCCGCCGAAGACATCATCCGTTTTGCCCGCGATTTCGATCCGCAGCCCTTTCATCTCGACGCGGAAGCCGCAAAGAACAGCGTTTTCGGCGCTCTCTGCGCTTCCGGCTGGCACACCGGCGCAGGCTGGATGAAATGCTTCCTCTCTCACTGGGCCAAAGAGGTGAAAAGATTGAAGCTACAGGGCCTTGAGCCGCCCAAACTCGGCCCCTCCCCCGGCTTTCGCGAACTCAAATGGAAAAAACCGGTCTTCGCCGGAGACGATGTCACCTATTTCGTGACCCTGCTCGAGACCCGAGCGCTGGAATCCAGAGCCGGCGTCTGGCTGAACACCACATTTAACGAGGGCGTCAACCAGTCGGGAGAAACAGTGATGACCTTCCAGAGCGGGGTTCTGGAATTCGAATAGAAAAGCGTCGGGGCAACAGCGTCACCATTGCCCCGTTACCATCTCAGTGGCCGGAGAACTCCACCAGCGTCCGCACCTCGACACCGAGGTCTTCCAGCTTCTTGCGGCCACCGAGATCGGGCAGGTCGATAACGAAACAGGCGGAAACGATCTCCGCGCCCATCTGCCGCAAAAGCTTGACCGCGCCTTCGGCAGTGCCGCCGGTGGCAATCAGGTCATCGACCAGAATGACCTTTTCGCCCGGCTGGACCGCATCCACATGCATTTCCATTTCGTCGACGCCGTATTCAAGGCTGTAGGCGACGCGGACGGTGGTGTGCGGCAGCTTGCCCTTCTTGCGGATCGGCACGAAACCGGCCGATAGCTGATGCGCCACCGCACCGCCCAGAATGAAACCGCGTGCTTCCATGCCGGCGATCTTGTCGATCTTCGTTCCGGCATAGGGCTGCACGAGTTCGTCCACGGCACGGCGAAAAGCGCGGGGGTTGCCGAGCAGTGTCGTGATGTCCCGGAAGATGATGCCCGGCTTCGGATAGTCGGGAATGGAACGGATGGCAGCGGAAAGCTCCGAAGCGATAACGGTCATGGTATTTCCAGTTGAGATAAGGGAAATGGATCAGAAGGTTCGGGCCACCCTATCAACTTGACGGCTGCGGACCAACTAAAAAGGGCCGGCGCTCATTCCGCCGGCGACATTCCCTCGATCCGCGCCCAGACCGGGCAGACATCCTCGAAGGAATGCGACAGGGGCCGCAGCGCCTCATCTTCCCTGTCATCGAAACTTCCCGAGACCAACGCAACCGTCGGCGCGTCGTCGATGGCGCCAAGCGTGCTGCCGCAGATCGGGCAGAAAGCCCGGCTGGAATAATCGGAGGATCGGAAAGTCGAAGGCGCGCCGCCCTCTCCCGTCCACGTCACCGCATCCTTCTCGAACTCCACCCAGGCAAGGCTGGGCGCACCGGAATGCCGCTGGCAGATATCGCAGGAGCAAGTGTGCGGATTACCGGGCTCGCCCTTCGCTTCAAAGCGGATGGAGCCGCACAGGCAGCCGCCGTTACGAATTTTCGTCATTTCCACCATCCCTCTCGACACATACTCGACACATGAAAAGGCCCCCACGGAAGACCGTGGGGGCCAATGACTGACAGGCATCTCTGGATGCCGATCAATGTTCCTTGTTGGCGTAGACCGATTTCTTGGTGAGATAGATCAGCGCCGTGAAGATGAACAGGAACACCATGACCATGAAGCCGGTGCGCTTGCGCTCTTCCAGATGCGGTTCTGCCGCCCACATCAGGAACGCAGCAACGTCCTTGGAATATTGGTCCACGGTCTGCGGCGCGCCGTCGTCATAGGTTACCTGATCGGCACTGATCGGCGGCGCCATCTTCAGCGCGGCTGCGCTGACGAAATACGGGTTGAAATGCGTGCCTTCCGACACTTCAACGCCGGCCGGCGGATCCTGATATCCGGTCAGCAGCGCATGGATGTAGTCCGGGCCGCCTTCCTGATAACCGCCGACGATCGGGATCATGTCGATGAGGAATTGCGGAAAGCCGCGCTCCACGCCGCGCGCCTTGGCGAGCAGCGACATGTCGGGCGGGGCCGCCCCACCGTTGGCGGCAGCCGCCGCCTCATGGTTCGGGAAAGGCGAAGGGAAATGATCGGAAGGCACGGCCTTGCGATTATACATTTCACCATCGGCGTTCGGCCCGTCCTGCACTTCATATTCCGCGGCGAAAGCCTTCACCTGCTCGTCCGAATAGCCGAGATCCTCCAGCGTGCGGAAGGAAACGAGGCTCATGGAATGGCAGGCGGAGCAGACTTCCTTATAGACCTTCAGGCCGCGCTGAAGCTGGCCCTTGTCGTATTTGCCGAAGGGTCCGGCAAAGGACCAGCTCTGCTCCTCGGGCTTGATGACCGGGAAGTGACCCCCGGCAATCGCGTGCTCCGTCTGGGCGGCGAGATCATGGCTCTCCTCCGCCGCGAAGGCGGCGGCGGAACAGCCGATGGCGGCGAAAAGCGCGATGCTCGTTACAAGCTTCTTCATTGTCGTCATCCTTCCTTCGCGCTCAGACTTCGGCAGCCGCAGATGCGGCACCCGTCTTGGCGGCGTTCTTTTCGAGAACGGCCTCGGTAATCGAATTCGGAATACGCCGGGGCGTTTCGACCAGACCGAGGATCGGCATGATGACGAGGAAGAAACCGAAATAATAAAGCGTGCCGAGCTGCGAATAGCCGACATAATTGCCTTTCAGATCGCCGGTGAGCAGGCCGATCAGGCCAGTTCCTTCCGCCGGGCGTGAACCCAGCCAGCCGAGCATGATGGCATTGACCACGAACAGCCAGAAAAACATCTTGTACCAGGGACGATAGACGGCGGAACGCACCTTCGACGTATCGAGCCAGGGCAGGAAGAACAGCACGACGATCGCGCCGAACATCACGAGAACGCCGCCCAGCTTGGAATCGATGATCCAGATGTTGAAGGTGATGGCGCGCAGCATGGCGTAGAATGGCAGGAAGTACCATTCCGGAACGATATGCGCCGGCGTCTTCAGCGGATCGGCCATGATGTAGTTGTCGGGGTGGCCAAGGAAGTTCGGCATGTAGAACACGAACCAGGCATAACCGATCAGGAACACGGAAACACCGAGCGCATCCTTCAGCGTCGCATAGGGCGTGAAGGGAACCGTGTCGGTCTTGCTCTTCACTTCAACGCCGGTCGGGTTGGTCTGGCCGGTCACATGCAGCGCCCAGATGTGCAGGATCACGACGCCTGCGATCATGAAGGGCAGCAGATAGTGAAGCGCAAAGAAGCGGTTCAGCGTCGGCTGATCAACGGCAAAGCCGCCGAGCAGAAACTGCTGGATCCATTCGCCGATGGCCGGGAAAGCCGTGAAGAAACCGGTGATAACGGTTGCGCCCCAGAAGGACATCTGGCCCCAGGGCAGAACGTAGCCCATGAAGCCCGTCGCCATCATCAGCAGGAAGATCACGCAGCCGAGAATCCAGAGGATTTCGCGCGGCGCCTTGTAGGAGCCGTAATAAAGGCCACGGGCGATATGCAGATAAACCGCGATGAAGAAGAACGACGCACCGTTGGCATGCATGTAGCGCAGCAGCCAGCCGTGGTTGACGTCGCGCATGATCTTTTCGACGGAATTGAAGGCGACCGTCGTTTCGGCCGCATAATGCATGGCCAGCACGACGCCGGTGAGGATTTGCACCAGCAGCATGACGGAAAGCATCGCGCCGAAGGTGTAGGCGTAGTTCAGGTTACGCGGGACAGGATAGGCAACGAAGCTGTCATAGATCATGCGCGGCAAGGGAAGCCGCGAATCGATCCACCTTTCGATGCCGGTGGACGGCTGATAACTGGAATGACCACTCATGAATATCTGTCCCCTTATCCGATCTTGATCACGGTATCGGATGTGAATGCAAATGTCGGGATGGCGAGGTTCTGCGGCGCCGGACCCTTACGTATGCGGCCCGCCGTATCGTAGTGCGAGCCATGGCAGGGACAGAACCACCCGCCGAAATCGCCGGCCTGGCCGAGCGGAATGCAACCGAGATGGGTACAGGAACCGACCATGACGATCCAGTTTTCCTTGCCCTCGCCGGCGGAGCGGTCGATATCCGTCGCCTGCGCGTCGGCGGCGATGTTGGCATTGCGCGCCACGGGATCCTTCAGATCGCCGAGAGCGACGGCCTTGGCTTCCTCGATTTCCTTCTCCGTGCGGTTGCGGATGAAAATCGGCTTGCCGCGCCACTTCACGGTAAGCGACATGCCCGGCTCGACGGCCGTGACATCCACCTCGATGGAGGCGAGCGCCAGCGTCGATGCATCGGGACGCATCTGGTCGATAAAGGGCCATGCAACTGCGGCGGCACCGACAGCGCCCGCCATTCCCGTCACTAGGTAAAGAAAATCGCGACGGGTCGGTTCACCCGAAGCGTCGTGATTGGTTACGTGCTCGCTCACCGCTACACCATCCTCTGCGCTGTTTTTGCCGTAAATCGCATGAGTCCTCCCGCTATGATTTGATCCAAGACAAACTCCGTCCCATCGTCCTGGTCATTCTCGCGGCATTTGAGAAACCGCGTCATGTGTTTGATCGCAAAATATTGACTGACTTGGCAAGAGCAAAGCACACAAAGCTGCCGTAATTCTGCCGGAGGGGGCCGATTTGGCTCGCATTTTTTCGCCGTCCTTGGCAGGCGGGCAACATTGTGCGCATCCATGCACCATGTTAGGAGACTTCAAGGGAGAGCGCGGAAAGCAGGGATTCGGATGACGGCGAAGCTCTCTTGCATGGTCTCCACGGCGGTGGCTGCCGTTCTTTTCGTCGCCAGCCTGCGTTATGTGACGGATTTCTGGCTTCTCGCCTTCGTCACCAGTTTCCAGCTGCACATCGCCATCGTCTGTATCCTGCTGGCATGCCTCATTTTCTGGCTGACGCGCGACGCGGTTTCGGCACTCCTCGTCGTCTGGTCGTTTGCGCTCGCCATCCATGCCATTGCCATGCTTCTGGAATTTTCCACATCCGCCACCCCCGCGCCGGGCGCCAAACCCTTCCGGCTGCTGTCCTTCAACGTGCTGATGGACAATGCCGCCAATGCGGATGCAATTGCCGACACGATTCTCGAATCGGGCGCGGATGCCGTCTATCTCTTCGAGGCGGCGGCGCTGAAATCGGCCCTGCCGCGACTGCAGCAAACCTATCCGCACAGGCTTGGCTGTTACACCGGAACGCCCGGATGCGATCTGGTCATCCTGTCAAAAAGACCGTTGCTGGAAGCCCGTTTCCACAGCCTCAGCGATCTTCGGCGGGATCGGTTCGCCATAGCCCATATCGATCTCGACGGCACGGAACTGACGCTCGCCGCCGGGCATATCACCAAGCCCTATTTCGACGATTATCATCGCGATGAACTCGATGAAGTGAGTGAAGTTCTCTTTCGCGTCACCGGGCCGCTCATTCTGGCCGGAGATTTCAATTCGGCCAGCATCGCCCCTGACATGCGCGCTTTCCTCGCCGCCAACGATCTGAAGAAAGCGACCTTCGAACCCGCCACATGGCCGACAGAGGCCGGCCGCTTCGGCATCGCCATCGACCATATCTTCGCCCGCGAACCGGCGACGCTGATGAAAACCACCCGTCTGCCCGACAGCCTCGGTTCCAATCATTACGGCCTGATGGCGGACTTCATGATCGGGAAATAGCCGAAGGCCTTATTGCGCCGCTTCGTCCGCGGCAAGAAAACCGCCCGACTGCCGCGCCCAGAGTTCCGAATAAAGACCGCCCTGCATGACCAGATCGGAATGGCTGCCCTGTTCGACGATGCGCCCCTGGTCCATCACGATCAGCCGGTCGAGAGCGGCAATCGTCGACAGGCGATGGGCGATGGCCAGAACCGTCTTGCCCTGCATCAACTCATCCAGATTGCTCTGGATTGCCGCCTCCACCTCCGAATCGAGCGCCGACGTCGCCTCATCGAGCACGAGGATCGGTGCGTCCTTCAGCATCACGCGGGCGATTGCGATGCGTTGGCGCTGGCCGCCGGACAATTTCACGCCGCGTTCGCCCACATGTGCGTCGAACCCCTTGCGGCCGCGCTGATCCTCGAGCCTGGCGATGAAGTCATCCGCCTTGGCCCGGCGCGTCGCCTCCTGCAATTGCGCTTCGGTGGCGTCGGTGCGGCCGAACAGGATGTTGTCGCGAATGGAGCGATGCAGCAGCGACGTATCCTGTGTGACCATGCCGATATGGGCGCGCAGCGATTCCTGCGTCACCCTGGCGATATCCTGCCCGTCGATCAGGATGCGGCCTTTTTCGACATCGTAAAAACGCAGGAGCAGATTGACGAGAGTGGATTTTCCCGCCCCGGAACGTCCGACGATGCCAACCTTCTCGCCTGCCCTGATTTCGAGATTGAGATGGTCGATGACGCCGTTCGCCCGCCCGTAATGGAAGCTGACATTTTCGAAACGAATGCCCGGCTTCCTGACCTCCAGCACCGTCGCCTCCGGCGCATCGACGAGACCGATCGGCTGCGAAATCAGCTCGGCGGCATTCTGCACCGTGCCGAAATTGCGCATGATGCCGTTGAACTGCGTCATCAGCCGGCCAAGCAGGAAATTGAGGCGCAGCACCAGCGCCAGCGTGAAGGCCACCGCACCGGAACTGATCTTGCCGGAAAGCCACAGATCGATGCAGAGCGCGGCCATGGAGGTGATCATCACGCCGGACAGAAGCGCCATGGAGGCGCGCACGCCGGTGATGAACCGGGTGAATGTCATCGTCGCATGCTGGAAAATGTCGAAACCCTGCCGCATGTAGCGGTCATTGGCGTCGTCGCGCCCGAACAGCCGGAGCGTCTGGATATTGCTATAGGCATCCACCATGCGGCCGGAGAGCATCGAGGCGGCTTCCGCCGTTTCCTTGGAATGGTAGCGGATACGCGGCACGAAATACCGCGCCAGCAGCGAGAATATCCCCACCCAGACGACGACGACGACCGCAAGCCGCCAGTCCAGCCCGCCGATCAGGAACAGCATGGAAACGGAATAAATGCCGACGAACCACACGCTTTCCATCAGGGAGGTGACGAGATCGCCCGCCGCCTGCCCGCCCGACCAGACCTTGGTGACGATGCGGCCGGAAAAATCGTTCTGGAAGAAGGTCAGCGATTGCCGCGCCACATGCATATAGGATTGCCAGCGCACCAGATTGTAAAACCCGGGCGTGATGATCTGCTGATCCACCAGCGCCGTTACCATGGTGACGATAAAACGCACGACGCCGATCAGCACCAGCATGCCCACCAGCTCGCCGCCATGGGCCGCAAGCAGCCCCGCCCAGCCCTCTTCCGGCTTCACGGTGGAGAGAATATCCACCAGCCGCCCGACGAACCAGAACAGCGCCGCCTCGATGGCGGCCGTCAAACCGCCCAGCACCAGCATGGCGAAAAACGGCGCCTTGGCCTGCGAGATGTAGAACCAGATAAAGGCGAACGTGCTTTCAGGCGGCCGCAAATCGTCCTTGCGGGCGAAGGGCTTTATCCAGTTCTCGAAAAACTCGAAGATGCGGGTAATAACCATGATCCGGATATAGGCGGATTCCCGGAGCGGGAACAGCCGCGAAGGCTTCGGGAAGAGATTATATTTCGGTAACATTCGGGGAATGAAAAAGGGCGGGAAACGTTCCCCGTCCTTAAATCGACCCAGCGATATTTTGCGCATCGGCTGCATCCCCACACCGTCACCCCGGACTAGATCCGGGGTCCAGCGCGATCAAGTCCTTGATCGCAAAAGACTCCTCTCACGGCGCAGACGCGCCGTGGCTGGATGCCGGCTCAAGGCCGGCATGACGGAGGAGAGGTTAGCGCACATATCATAGGCGAGAGGGCGGGAAACCATGCTTGCCGCCCTCTCGCTTCTCCTTACTCCGCCGCCACTTCCGCCTCATGGTCGGCGATGAAGCCGCCGGACTGGCGTCGCCACAGGTCGGCATAGATACCGCCCATCGCCACCAGTTCCGCATGGCTGCCCGCCTCCACGATCCGGCCCTTGTCGAGAATGATGAGCCGGTCCATTTCTGTCAGCGTCGAAAGGCGGTGGGCGATCGCGATCACCGTCTTGCCTTCCATCAGCGAGAACAGGTTTTCCTGGATCGCCGCCTCGACTTCCGAGTCGAGCGCCGAAGTCGCCTCGTCCAGCACCAGGATCGGTGCATTCTTGAGGAAGACGCGGGCGATTGCGATACGCTGGCGCTGGCCGCCGGAGAGCTTCACGCCGCGTTCGCCCACCTGCGCATCGAGGCCCTGACGACCATGCATGTCGACAAGCGTTTCGATGAAGTCCCAGGCATTCGCCCGCTTCGCCGCCGCGATCACCTGCTCGTCCGTGGCCTCGGGGTGACCATAGGCGATGTTGTCGCGGATCGACCGGTGCAGCAGCGAGGTATCCTGCGTCACGACGCCGATCAGCTCGCGCAGGCTGTCCTGCGACACCTTGGAAATGTCCTGCCCGTCGATGGTGATCCTGCCCGCTTCCAGATCGTAGAAACGCAGAAGCAGGTTCATCAGCGTCGTCTTGCCCGCACCCGAACGCCCGACCAGACCGACCTTTTCGCCCGGTTTGATGTCGAGCGTCAGCCCGTCGATCACGCCCTTGTTCTTGCCGTAGTGGAAACGGACATTGTCGTAACGGATCGCGCCCTGCGGGGCCGCAAGCTCAGGCGCCTTCGGAACGTCGACGATGTCGTGCGGTTTCGTCATCATCGACATGCCGTCATAGACCGTGCCGATATTTTCGAACAGCGAGGTGACTTCCCACATGATCCACTGCGACATGCCGTTGACGCGCATGGCAAGGCTGATGGCGATGGCGACCGAACCGGCCGTGACCGAACCCTGCATCCAGAAATAAAGACCGAGCGCCGCCGTGGAAAACAGCACCAGGGCGTTGTTGAGGTCGATCAGGATATTGAAGCCGGAAATCTTGCGCATCTGGCGGTGAACCGTGCCGAGAAACACGTTCATGCCCTCACGCGCATATCTTTCCTCGCGCCCCGCATGGGAAAACAGCTTGATCGTCGAGATATTGGTGTAACTGTCGACGATCCGGCCCGTCATCATCGAGCGTGCATCGGCCTGCTCCTGCGCCAGCCGGCCGAGCTTCGGCACGAAATAAGCGAGGATGGCCATATAGATACCGAGCCAGACCAGCAGCGGAATGACCAGTCTCCAGTCCGCCGCCGCGACCATGAACAGCATCGAGACGACGAAGCTGATCGCATAAACGAAGACGTCGATCACCTTCAGCGCCACTTCGCGGATCGCCAGCGCCGTCTGCATCACCTTGGTCGAAACGCGGCCGGCAAACTCGTTGGCGAAGAAGTTCATGGAATGGCGCAGCAGGAAACGGTGCATCTTCCAGCGCGCGATCATGCCGAAATTGCCGGCAAGCGTCTGGTGCATCGTCATGGTGTGGATCGCGCCCATCAGCGGCAGCAGGAATAGCACCAGCGCCGCCATGCCGATCAGATGCCAGCCCTCATCGGCAAAAAATGTCTCGCGATTGGCCGTGGAAAGCCAGTCGACGATATTGCCGAGGAATTTGTAGAGCATGGCTTCCGCAATCGCGATGCCCATGGACATCAGGCCAAGCAGCAGGAGCCATGGCCATGCGGGCTTCACATAATGCCACAGGAACGGCAAAAGCTTCTTTGGCGGCACGGAGGGCGCCGAAGAGGGAAAAGGATCGAGGCGTTTTTCAAACCAGCCAAACATAGGCCAAGCTCCGGCAATCAATCGCTCCATCGTGACATGGTGAGCGGACACAAATATGGCTCACGACGGAACGGAAAAGTCTTTGGATATGGCCGTGACAGCCACATGACGAATCGAAAAATGGGAAACGCGGGCGAACCGCGGAGTAACACCTAAGCCAGCAGCGGCACGACTGGGGCCGGGAGGCGAATACGAACATCATTTAGCATGAGAACCTCCCTTGGCTGGTGTTGAAGATATGGCCTTGTAGCGCAAAATTTAGTCAATGACCAGTCGGAAAGACACCGAATACGCGAGAAAACATGCAGGTGCCGCCCAAAGGCGAACGGGCGGAGATGACCCCGCGAGGTCTCCGCCCGTTAAGCGATGCGGACATCGCCCTATTCGGCCGCGTCCTGCGCCTCTGCGCTTTCATAGCTCGCAATCAACTCAACCATTGCGGCCTGCGTATGCCGCTTCAATTCCCGGCGATCACTGGGCTGCGGCGCGAAGGTGACGGTCAGCCCCGTGTCCCTTATCGTACCGATGGCGAAGGACGCACCGGTCAACATGCGCACGCCCTCATGCAGCCAAAGCGGATCGGTGGCGAAATGCTGGCCGATGCCGACCACGACGGGAATGCCCTGCCAATGCGACATGCGGTCGTAATGGATGTGGCCCGCAAGAATGCCGATGACATCATGCTCGAACAGCACCTCGTCCAGCGCCTCGGTATCCGCGAAGGAAAGCGATTCCCACTCCGCATCCGGGCGGGCGAAATCGAGCGCCGGCGCATGGTGCATCACCAGCAGCTTCGGCAGTTCGGGGTGGTTTTCCAGCTCATCCTCCAGCCATTCGATCTGCCCCGGCTCGAAAGCGCCGCCGACCTTGCCCGGAACGCTGGTATCCATGACGATGATGTGGATGCCGGCAATGACCTCGGCATGGTCATAGGGCTCGTCCAGATCCTCATGGCGGTCGAGCATGACCGGATAAAAACCGTCGCGGCGGTCGTGATTGCCGAGCGCGAAGAGCACCGGCATATCGAGTTCCGCTTCCGCCATCAGCCGCTTGAGTTCCTCATAGCTGCCGGCATCGCCCCTGTTGGTCAGATCGCCGCTGGCGACGATGAATTCAGGTGGCGGCACGAGCGCCTTGATCTGCGCAAGCGTCGCGGAAAGCGTGGCCGAGGTCTCGGAATAAAGATCATCGTCCTGCACCTGCGGATTGCCCACATGCAGATCGGTCAGATGGACGAAATTCACCCGTTCGGACATGGTGTCCTCCTGTTGTTGCGTGCAGAAAATCCGGCTCGAAACGGCCTGTCCCGACCATTTACGATAGTCCGGGCAAACCCGACGATGCGTTGGTGAATGGGTAGCCGCCCTGTGTGTCACGCGAATGAACATCCAGCCGGGAACAACACCTCAAAGGGACTTTTCACAGCATAGCTGTCGCCCGACCCCTGCCCGTGATAATCGGACGGGCACGCCAACCGTAGTGAGACGTCCATGCCCGATACCATGCCCGAAATCAGGATCGCCCTTTACCAGCCCGATATTCCCGGCAACACCGGCACCATCCTGCGGCTGGCCGCCTGTCTCGGCCTTGGCGTCGACATCATCGAGCCGGCCGGTTTCGATATTTCCGACCGTAATCTGAAACGGGCGGGCATGGATTATATCGCGGCGGCGGCGCTGACGCGCCATGTCAGCTGGGACCGTTTCGAGGAATGGCGGGCAACTACCGGCCGCCGTCTCGTTCTCGCCTCCACCAAAGCCGCCCTGCCCTATACGAAGATCGCCTACCGCACGGATGACATCCTGCTTTTCGGCCGCGAAAGTGCGGGCGTACCGGACCATGTGCATGAAAAGGCAGAGGAGCGAATCATCATCCCCATGGTGGCGGGACAGCGCTCCATCAACGTCGCCATGTCGGCGGCGATGATCGCCGGCGAGGCTTTGCGCCAGGTGGCATGGGCCTAGGCGTCATTTTTAACGCCAATTTTTCGGGCAAATACAAAATTTGACCGTTTTTACTTCAAAACTGTCGCAACCCGGCCTGTACCGAGGGCATCGAGGCTCCTATACTGATTAGCCGGACAATAAAAATCGTGCTCGCCGGAACCATCCGCCGGCGGGTGTGAGGAGACGTCGCATGCAATCCACCATTGTCATCGTCAACCTTCTCGGCGCAGTCGCGCTGCTGCTCTTCGGCCTTGCCCAAGTGAAGGACGGGGTCACCCGCGCCTTCGGCATGAAACTGCGAAGCGTGCTGGCCACCGGCACCCAGAACGGTCCGCGCTCCTTCTTTTCCGGCTTCTTCGCCACCGTCGCGCTGCAAAGTTCGACGGCGACGGCGCTCACCGTCGCCTCCTTTGCTGAACGAGACCTCATCAGGCCACGCATGGCGCAGGTGGTGCTGCTGGGCGCCAATGTCGGCACCGCCGTTACCGCATGGATCGTCGCGGCCGGGGTGGAATGGCTGTCGCCGCTGCTGATCCTTGCGGGCATTATTTTGAAAAAGGGCAGTTCCAATGCCCGGCAGGGCGGCGGAACGGCGCTGATCGGCATCGGCCTCATGCTTCTGTCGCTGCATCTGTTGAGCGGCGCGACCGAACCGATGCGCGCCTCGCCGGCTCTCGGCGTCTTTATCGGCCTGCTTGACGGGGCATGGCCCGTCGCGCTGATCTTTTCCGCCGTGCTCGCCTTCGTTTCGTCTTCCAGCCTCGCCGTCGTGGTGCTCATCCTGTCGCTCGCCGCCACCGGCACGCTTTCCACCGGCCTCATCATCGTGCTCATTCTCGGCGCCAACCTCGGCGGTGCCATTCCGCCGGTCATCGCCACGCTTTCCGGCCCCGCCTCAGCGCGGCGCATCACCATGGGCAACCTTCTGGTGCGCACCATTGGCTGCCTCATCGCCCTGCCGCTCGCCTCCTATGGCGCGGAATTCCTGCAGCAATTGCCGCTCTCGCCGGTAAAATTGCCGGTCGACGCCCATCTGATCTTCAACGTCATTCTGGCGGCGCTGGCCTGGCCCTTCTCCGGCCTCCTGTCCGACCTGATGGCAAGGCTGGTGCCGGGCGATCCGAAAGCCGAAGACGGGCCGAATTTCCTCGATCAGCAGGCGCTGGACATGCCGGTCGTGGCGCTCGCCAACGCCACCCGCGAGGTCTTGAGCGTCGGCGACAGCATCGAGCGGATGCTGATCCGCGCCGAAAACGCCTTCAAGCATAATGATCTGGCGCCGCTTCAGGAGGTTTCCCTGCTCGAAAAGAAGGTCGACCGCCGCCAGCAGGAGGTGAAGGTCTATCTGTCGCAACTGGGACGCAAGGGGCTTTCCGACGAAGAAGCGCGTCGTTCGATCGCCATCATCGACTACGCCATCAACCTCGAACATATCGGCGACATCATCGAAAAGGGCATTTGCGAGCAGATTCGCAAGAAGGTGCTGAACAGCTTCAAATTTTCCGACGACGGCTATGAGGAGCTGAAGACCCTGTTCGACATGACCATCGAAAATCTGCGTGCCGCCCAGAGCATTCTGGTGACCGGCGATTTCGATCTTGCCCGCCGGCTGATGGAAAGCAAGGTGGATATACGCCGGCTCGAAAAACAGTCTTCGAACCGCCATCTCGAGCGCCTGCGCGACGGGCTTGCGGAAAGCATGCAGACCAGTTCGCTGCATCTCGACATGCTGCGGGATCTGAAGCGCATCAACGCCCACATCGTCACGGTGGCGCATCCCATTCTGGATGAAAGCGGTGTGCTGATCGAAAGCCGCCTGCGTTATGCCGAGCCCCGCGCCTAAAAGCATTCCGGGAAAGGCGAAAACGCTCTAAATTTCAATCGGCCGAAGGAAGCCGCCGCATGGTGAATTCGATGCGGTCGCCTTCCAGCTGCCGCCAGCTTTCCACTTCCGTCCAGTAGGCCGCTTTCGGAAAGCTGTCGAACCATTCGCGCGCCTTGGCGCGGGCTTCCTCGCGTCCGAGACAGAAGGTCTGCCGCACGAACATGCCATTGCGCGTCTTGTCGTCGCCCGAGCCTTCACGCGCCTTGCGGTGATTGGCGATCCTGCGCTTCAGCCCGTCCAGGGGCGGCGGTCCGGTAAATTTCGTCATGATATTCACCTCTGGCACCTACATCGATAAAGATAGTGCCCGCATGTGAACTTGGCGAGTCGAATTTGTGCGCGGGGCCTACACCTGCTAGACGCGACAGGGAATCGACTTCACCAAAGGAGAATACGCATGGAACGGCCAATCTTGCCGAAGGGCTTGCCCGACGACATCGAGGACAAGAAGGCCCTTGCCCAAGCCTGGTTCCAGCATCTGCGCGACACCATCGTTAACTCCTTCGAGACCCTCGAAAACGACCTGACCGGCCCTCTTTCCGATCAGGAGCCCGGCCGTTTCGTCCAGAAAGACTGGCTGCGCGACAATGGCGAGGGCGGCGGCGGCAAGATGTCGATGATGGAAGGCCGCGTCTTCGAGAAGGTCGGCGTCCACACCTCCACCGTCTATGGCGAATTCTCGCCGGAATTCCGCAAGCAGATACCGGGAGCGGAAGAAGACCCGCGTTTCTGGGCCTCCGGCCTCTCGCTCATCGCCCATCCCGTCAACCCCAATGTGCCGGCGGTGCACATGAACACACGCATGGTCGTCACCACCAGCCACTGGTTCGGCGGCGGCGCGGATCTGACGCCGGTGCTGGGGCGCAGAAGGACGCAGGAAGACCCGGACAGCCAGCTTTTCCACCGCGCCTTCGAAATCACCTGCAACCGCCATCCGGTTGCCGATTATCCGCGCTACAAGACATGGTGCGACGAGTATTTCTTCCTGAAGCACCGTAACGAAGCCCGCGGCATCGGCGGCATCTTTTTCGACTGGCTGCACCCGCAGGAGGAAAATGGCGGCTGGGACGCCAATTTCGCCTTCGTGCAGGATGTCGGCCGCGCCTTCAATCTGGTCTATCCGAAAATCGTCCGCGCCAATTTCAACCAGAACTGGACGGAAGAGGACCGCGACGAACAGCTTATCCGCCGTGGCCGCTATGTGGAATTCAACCTGCTCTACGATCGCGGCACGATCTTCGGCCTCAAGACCGGCGGCAATGTCGAATCGATTCTCTCCTCTCTACCGCCGGTAGTGCGCTGGCCCTAAAAAACCTCACGTAAATTTGACGCTCATCAGCCAATTTGTCGCAAATAGCGCAAATTAGGACTTATGGAAAAATCAAGGCAATGATAGTCTCCTCCCCGCAGACGTACTGGAGGAGCTATCGTCATGATTACTTCGAACAGCATGCCTATCTCTGCTTCCCCCGAGGGAGCGCCGCAATCCATCGATACCCCTGATTTGATCGATCGCCTGGCAGCGGAAATGCGCGCCACGGGTGATCGCGAACTGCCGCATTCCTTTTATGTCGAACAGGTAAAACGCACGCTGGCCGGAAAAACGGTGAAGCGGGCGGACAATGACGAAATGCCTCGTACAAAAATTCCGGCAGCCGGCACATCCTCTGTTTTCCAGTGCTGGGCGATGCCCGAATAGGGGCCTGAATAAGGTCGAAGGACGCCGCTCTGGAACATAAGCGGTGAACATTCGTTTCTTGTCGGAGGGACAGCAGGCAATTGAATGCTGTCCCTCACTCTCGCACATTCTCCCTGTCGAAAATCGATTCCGGTTTTCGACAGGGAGAATGTGCAGACTCAAAATGTTAGAGCGTCCTTTATGCGTCCGAACGGACGCATGGCGCTCTAAAACAGGGAGGCAAGACCATGAGACTGTTTGAATGTGGAACGCTCGTGCCCGGCTGTGCCTGGCACACGCGCGCAGATGACGACGCCGAAGTTGTGCGTCGCACCGTGGAACATATGCGATCGGCGCACGGCGAAACCGTCATCCGCGAGAACATGATCGAAAACATCAAATCCCGCATTCGCGACGAGGCAAATGCGGCCTAAGCCGCAACGCCGTCGCTGACCTCAATTTTCCAGCATATCCTTCAGCCGGGCGGTCAACGCTGCCCGGTCGAGTGAGAAATTGACGTCGATCCACTTTTCCTCAAGGCTTTTCAGCACTTCGCCCACCTTCGGGCCAGCTTCGACGCCCGCAGCCATCACATCCGCACCGCTCAGCGGAAAGCCCGGTTTTTGGAATTTTTCCGCCCTCATCAGCAAAGTCGAAAGCCGCGCCACTTTCTGCATGGCCGTGTCGCCGGCAGAGAGATCGGCACGGGCCGAAGCAAGCGCCAGTTTCAGCCGCGTCTTCACGCCCTCGACGCCCTGACGATAAAGCAGCCGGTCGAGCGCCGTCTCCTTCAGCTCGGGGTCAGCCGCCGGAGCCGAAGCCCAATGGGCGAGATAACCCGCTTCGGCTTTCGACAGCCGGAGGCGCGCGGCAAGGGCAGCCAGCCTCTCCCTGTCCGGCGGCACGATGGCGGCAAGCCGCAACATCGGGTCCACGGCCCAGCCGAGAGCCTGCTCCGTCGCCACCAGCCCGTGAATGGCGTCGATACCCCATTTTTCCGTCTCGGGAAGAATTTCCGTCAGAACGCCCGATTGCCGCATCCATAAGAGAGCGCGGGAAGGATCACGCGCGGCAAGCAGCTTTTTCAGCTCGCTCCACACCCGCTCGGCCGAAAGCGTCCCCAGCTTGTCCTTGGCGCGTGCACTGGCGCGCAGACCATCGGCATCGGGGCGGCCGGAACCATAATGGGCAAAAAAGCGGAAAAACCTGAGAATACGAAGATAATCTTCCGAAATCCGCATCGCCGCATCGCCGATGAAGCGCACCGTCCCGGTCTCGATGTCGGGCAGGCCATCGATCAGGTCGATGATCTCGCCCTTCTCATCGGCATAAAGGGCGTTGATGGTGAGATCCCGCCGCTCGGCATCGGTCTGCCAGTCGGTGCCGAAGGCGACCTGTGCGTGGCGGCCGTTGGTTTCGACATCGCGGCGCAACGTCGTGACTTCGAAACCCTCGCCATCGATCACCAGCGTCACGGTGCCGTGCTCGATGCCTGTCGGCACCGACTTGATACCCGCCGCCTTCGCCCGCTCCACCACCACATCGGGGGTAAGCGTCGTCGCCATGTCGACATCGACAACCGGCAGGTCCATCAGCGCGTTGCGCACCGCGCCGCCGACGATCCGCACCTCGCCGCCATCGGCATTCAGAAGCGCGAAGATGCGCTTCAGCGCCGGCTTTTTAAACCAGTCCCGCCCGGCAAGGCTGTTCATGAATAAAACCTCTCGTAAATCGTCCGCACGATGCCCGCCGTAATGCCCCAAATGTAGCGCTCGCCATAGGGCATTTCGTAGAAAAACCGCTCCTTCCCCTGAAAGATGCGGCTGCCGCGCCCGTGATTGGCCGGGTCCATAAGGAAGGACAGCGGCACCTCGAAAACCTCGTCGACTTCCGTCGGGTTGAGCGTCAGCGCAAAGCCGGGGCGGACGACCGACAGCACCGGCTTGATGCGAAAGCCCGTCCCGGAAATATAGTCCGGCAGACGCCCGACCGTTTCCACGAAAGACCGGGAAAGGCCGATCTCCTCTTCCGTCTCGCGCAGCGCCGCCTCTTCCGGTGTGCGATCCTCGGCATCGATGCCGCCGCCCGGAAAAGAAATCTGGCCGGAATGTTTGCGCAGGGTTGCGGTGCGCTGGGTGAAGATCACCCGCGCGTCGTTGCCGTCATCGATAACAGGCACCAGCACGGCGGCATCCTTCAGCCTGATGCCGTTTCCCGAGAGAACCACGCCCGGATTGAGCACATGGTCCCCGTGCTCCCGCTCGGCCACACCCTCGCCTTGCCTCAACACCCGGCGGCGGAAGTCGGCGGCGGTAAAAGCCTTAAAATCTATAGTCGTCATCGTCATTGCGAAAGCCGTTCCAGTTCATTGGCGGGCATGACCGGAAAGACGACCCCGCCCGAGCGCACGGCGAACATGTCGACGCCCTCCACTTCGATCACCTCGCCAAGCGCGATGAGATCATACATCACCGCCCGCGACACGAGCGCTTCCAGCCGGCCGCGCACCAGAAGATAGGGCTTCAATTCCCGGTTCTCACCGAAAACCTCGAACCGCAGCGGATGCTCCGGCCCCGCCTCTACCACATCGCCGACATTGGTGCGGAAGGTCAGCAGCGGCTCGCCATCATCCTCACCCGCCGTCAGCTTCATTTCCACGGCGACGAAAGGCGCATCCACGACGCGGATGCCGACTTTTTCCACAGGAGTTACGAGATAGGTTTTACCATCCTCATCCTTGCGCAGAACCGTGGAAAACAGCCGCACCAGCGGCGCCCTGCCGATGGGGGTGCCGAGGTAGAACCAGGTGCCATCGGCGCGGATTTCCATGTCGAGATCGCCGCAAAAGGGCGGATTCCAGCGTTCCACCGGGGCCGGCCCGCGTTTGGCGTCGCCGGTCTGTTCGGCGGCGCGGGAAATCATCGCCGCAAGCCCCGCCGCATCATCAGCCGAATTTATCGTCTCCGCTGCCATATTCGAGTCTCGCTTTGCCGATAAGGAAATACTAAGTCACGACATAGTCATTCGAATGGCGCTTGTCAGCGGCCAAGAGAGCAATAAGCTATATGCAGCGCAAAATCCGTCCCGGCCGACTGCCAGCAAAACCGGGATGCGACTGTGACAGCGGCGAAGGTATGAGGAGAGCGACATGGGCGTGATGAATACCGGCGAAACCCTCGATGAAAAGGCCATCGTCGCCGCGGCTGAAAAGGCGCTTTCCGACATCGCGGCGATCCGCACGGAAGTCTCCAAGGTCATTTTCGGCCAGGAAAAAGTGGTGCAGAACACGCTTCTCGCCATCCTCTCCGGTGGCCATGCGCTGCTCGTCGGCGTTCCCGGCCTTGCCAAGACCAAGCTCGTCACCACGCTCGGCACCGTGCTCGGCCTCGATGCCAACCGCATCCAGTTCACGCCGGATCTGATGCCGTCGGACATCCTCGGTTCCGAAGTCATGGATCAGGACGAAAACGGCCGCCGTTCCTTCCGTTTCATCAAGGGTCCGATTTTCGGCCAGCTGCTGATGGCCGATGAAATCAACCGCGCCAGCCCGCGCACGCAGTCCGCCCTTCTGCAGGCCATGCAGGAATATCACATCACCATGGCCGGCCAGACCTATGAGCTGCCGAAGCCGTTCCATGTTCTCGCCACCCAGAACCCGCTGGAGCAGGAAGGCACCTATCCGCTGCCCGAAGCCCAGCTCGACCGCTTCCTGCTGCAGGTCGATGTCGGTTATCCCGAACTTGCCGCCGAACGCCAGATTCTGCTCGACACGACGAGCACCGCCTCGGGCGAAGCGCGCGGCGTGATCGATGCCGGGCGCCTGATGGAAATCCAGTCCCTCATCCGCCAGATGCCGGTCAGCGACAAGGTGGTGGATGCGATCCTCTCGCTCGTCCGTTCCGCCCGCCCCGGCCATGGCAATAAATTGACCGATAAACACGTTGTCTGGGGTCCGGGTCCGCGCGCCGGCCAGTCGCTGATGCTGACGGCCCGCGCCCGTGCGCTCTACGAAGGCCGGCTAGCCCCGTCGCTGGACGACGTCCATGCACTGGCCGAACCGGTGCTGGAACACCGCATGGCGCTGACCTTTGCGGCCCGCGCCGAAGGCATGTCGGTGCGCGATGTCATCGCAGCGCTCGTGGAGCAGGCGAAGAACTGAAGCGACGTTCGCGAAAGGACTGCATGTGGCATCCATCGGCCAGATCGTAGACAAGACGCCGGGTAGCGAAGTTCTGGCGCGCGCGCGCCAGCGCGCAGCCCTGGTGCCGGACTGCATGGTCGAGGCAAAGCGCATCGCCAACACCGTCACCGCCGGCTGGCACGGCCGTCGCAAGCGCGGCATCGGCGAAAATTTCTGGCAGTTCCGCCCGTATGCCGAAGGCGAAAGCCTGTCACGCATCGACTGGCGGCGCTCGGCTCGCGACGACCATACCTATGTGCGCGACCGGGAATGGGAAGCCGCCCACACCATCTGGCTCTGGGCCGACATGTCGCCGTCGATGATGTTCAAGTCCACGCTCGGCTCCGTCTCCAAGGAAAGCCGGGCGCTGGTGCTGATGCTGGCGCTGGCGGAAATCCTGGCGCGCTCGGGCGAACGCATCGGCTGCCCCGGCATCATGGAGCCGGTTTCGGCCAGAAACGCCGCCGAACGGCTGGCGGCCGCCATCATGCATGCACCGCTGACGACAGGCATGCCGGAAACGGGCATGATCCGCGGCGCGAGCGACATCGTCCTCATCGGCGATTTTCTCGATGATGCCAAAGCCGTGATGGAGCGGATTTCGCCTCTGGCGCGGCGCGGCCTGCGCGGCCATGTGGTGGAAATTGCCGATCCGGCCGAAGAGACCTTTCCCTATTCCGGCCGCACCGAATTCACCGATCCGGAAACCGGCGAAAAACTGGTGTCCGGCCGTGCCGAAACCATTCGCGAGGATTACACCCGCGCCTATCTCGCAAGGCGTGAGGCGCTGTCCTCGTCGCTGCGCCGTCTCGGCTGGAACTTCGTGTTCCACCGCACCGATCATCTCGCTTCCGAAGCGCTCGTCGCCATGCACATGTATCTTTCCGGCGCGCCAGCACAGGGCGGTGGGCAAGGCGGTGGGCACAGATGAGCGCATTGCCTTTCGTCTTCACCAGCCCCTATATCCTCTTCGGCCTCTTGGCGCTGCCAGCCATCTGGTGGCTGCTGCGGCTCACCCCGCCGCGCCCCAAGGCGGAAGTGTTTCCGCCGCTGAAGATATTGGCGACGGTGCTGAAACGCGAGGAAACGCCCTCGAAAAGTCCGTGGTGGCTGACCCTGCTGCGCATGGCGCTTGCCGCCGCCGTGATTTTCGCACTGGCCGATCCGGTGGTGAACCCGCGCAACAACAGCATTGCCGGCAGCGGCCCGCTGGTGCTGATGGTCGACAATAGCTGGGCCTCCGCGCCCGACTGGGAAAGACGCGTGGCCACCGCTCAGGCCCTGATCGGCGACGCGGAACGGGCCGACCGCCCCGTCTCCATCAGCTTCACCGCCGATGCGGAACATGACGCCGTACCGGGAACGACAGCCGTTGCACTGGAAAAGCTCGCCGCAGCAAAACCGAAGCCGCTCGTTCCAGATCGTATCCGCACGGCGGAAGCCATCACCGAGGCGCTGAACGGCACGGCCCCCGGCACGATCGCCTATATTGCCGACGGTGTTCAAACCGCGCAGGATGAAAGCGCGATGAGAACGCTTGCCAGCCTCTCCCCCGCCGAATTCCGCATCGTGAAGGGCGACGGCAAGGCGATCACCGCCATTACCGGCGCCACCAACAATGCCGATGCCATGAGCGTCACACTGTCGCGGCTCGATACCGCCGAAGCCGCCCGGCTGACCGTCAATGCGCAGGACAGCCAGGGCCGCATCCTCGCCAACGGCATCGCGAACTTCGCGCCCGGCGCGGCCGAAACCACGGCGACGGTGGAAGCGCCCTTCGAACTGCGCAACGATTTCGCCCGCCTTTCCCTCGAAGGCGTGTCGACGGCGGGTGCAGTGCATCTTCTCGACGACGGCTTCCGCCGCCGTCGCGTGGCGCTGCTGGCCGGCGAAACCGGCAATGATTTCCAGCCGCTGCTGCAGCCGCTTTATTATATCAGCCGCGCGCTTCAGCCTTTCGCCGATCTCATTCCGCAGCGGCAGGCCGATCTGGCGCAGGCGATCCCGGAAATCCTGCAATCCAATCCTTCGGTCATCGTCATGGCCGATATCGGCCGTCTGCCGCAGGAAACCTATGAGCCGATGCAACGCTGGCTCGCCGGTGGCGGCACGCTGATCCGTTTTGCCGGACCGCGCCTTGCCGCAGCCCCGGCCGACGATCCGCTGGTGCCTGTAACACTCAGACAGGGCGAACGTGCGCTTGGCGGCGCGCTCTCCTGGGCCGAGCCGCAGCCGCTTGCCGATTTCCCGAATTTCGGCGCCTTTGCCGGCATGCCGAAGGCCGATGGCGTCCTCGTCAAACGTCAGGTTCTGGCCGAACCGACACCGGATCTGGCCGAACGCACCTGGGCAAGCCTTGCCGACGGCACGCCGCTCGTCACCACCCGTAATGTCGAGGCTGGCCGCATCGTGCTCTTCCATGTCAGCGCCGAGGCAAGCTGGTCCGACCTGCCGATCTCGGGTCATTTCGTCGATATGCTGCGCCGTATCGTGCAATTGTCGAAGGCGGGCGGCGCTTCCGCCAACGCCAATGCCCCGGCTGCCGCCCTTCCGCCCTTCCGGTTGCTGACGGCGGAAGGCGCGCTTTCAGCCGAAATCGGCACTGCCCGGCCGCTGGAAATGCGCGCCGGCCAGCCGCCCCGCACCGGTTTCGACAATCCCCCCGGCCTCTATGGCACAGAGGATGGTTTCGTGGCTCTCAATCTCCTGCCCGCAGGTGCCACACTTCGCCCCCTCGACACGTCCGCCGCCGGTGTCAGCACCACCAGCGAAGCGCTGATCGGCGAAACGGCGAAATCGCTGCGCCCCGCGCTCTTCATCGCCGCCTTCCTGATGTTGATCGCCGACAGCCTGATCGTGCTCTTCATGAACGGCGCCTTCGCACGCCTGCCGAAAGCCCGCAGCGCGACCGCCGCCACCGTGCTTCTGGCCCTCAGCGCCTTTGCCGCCATGTCGCCAACCGACGCCCGCGCCGACGATCCCAAACCCGGCGACGAGCAAATTTTCGAGCGGCTGGACACCACCCATCTCGCCTATGTCCGCACCGGCGAAGACGATGTCGACCGCATTTCCGAGCAGGGCTTGCAGGGTTTAAGCGAATTCCTGACCTGGCGCACGACGCTGGAGCCCGGCCAGCCCGTCGGCCTCGATATTTCCAAGGATGAATTGTCCTTTTATCCCATCATCTACTGGCCGGTTTCCGCAACGGCACCCATGCCCTCAAGCGCCGCCATCTCGCGCATCGACGCCTACATGCGCGCCGGCGGTACCGTGCTGTTCGACACGCGCGACCAATTCTCTTCGCTCGATACCGGTGCGACCAGCCCTAACGGCGAACGCCTGCAGGCGATCCTTGCCAATATCGATATCCCACCGCTGGAGCCCGTGCCGGAAGACCACGTTCTGACGCGGTCCTTCTATCTGCTCACCAATTTCCCCGGCCGTTACAATGGTTCGCCGCTCTGGGTGGAATCGCGGCAGGGGGCGGCGAAGACCACCTCCGGCCTCTCCTCCTCCGGCGATGGCGTGACGCCGATCATGATAACGGGCAATGATTTCGCCGGCGCATGGGCCGTCGATCCGCAGGGCGCGCCGGTTCTGCCAACGGTGCCGCCGGATGAGATGCAGCGCGAACATGCCTTCCGCTCCGGCGTCAACATCATGATGTATATGCTGACCGGCAACTACAAGGCCGATCAGGTCCACGTTCCCGCACTTCTCGAACGGTTGGGGCAGTGACATGACATTGACCTTCGCCCCCTTCCTGCCGTGGATCGTGATTGCCGTTCTGGCCGTCGCCGCCCTTCTCCTCTCCTTCATCGGCCTGTGGCGCGGCGTGCGCGGCGCATGGCTGCGCGGGCTGGCGCTTGCCGCCCTACTTGCCGCTATTGCCAATCCGCTGCTGACGCAGGAGGAGCGCGAGCCGCTCTCCACCATCGTGCCCGTCATCGTCGACCGTTCGCAGAGCCAGGACGTACAGGACCGGCCGCAAATGACCGATACGGCGCTGGAGACGCTGAAAGACCGGCTGTCCCGCTTCCCGCGCATCGAACCGCGCATCGTGGAAGTGCGCGACAATGGCGAGAGCGATTCACCCTCGACGCAGTTGTTCTCGGCCCTTTCCTCCGCCGTCTCGGATGTTTCACCCTCTCGTGTCGGCGGCGCGATCTTCCTCAGCGACGGCCAGATTCATGATATCCCCAATGCCCTGCCCAACGCCGAACAGGCGCTGGGCTTCCGCGCGCCCGTGCACGGCCTGATCACCGGCAAGGCCGATGAATTCGACCGCCGTATCGAGATCGTTCGCGCCCCGCGCTTCGGCATCGTCAATGAGGAACAGCAGCTGACACTGCGTGTCTTCGATGACGGCCGCCCCGCCGGCGGCGGTTCGGCGGAAGTGACGGTGAAGATGAACGGCGAAGAAATCGCCACGCTGCAGGCGACACCCGGCCAGCCGACGCCGTTCAATTTCAAGGTTCCGCGCGGCGGCAACAATGTCATGGAATTTTCCGTCGCCGAGCTTCCGGGCGAAGTGACAGCGGCGAATAACCGCGCTGTCCACCTGATCGAAGGCATCCGCCAGAACCTGCGCGTGCTGCTGGTCTCAGGCGAACCGCATGCCGGTGAACGGGCGTGGCGTAACCTCCTGAAATCCGACGCCTCGGTCGATCTGGTGCATTTCACCATTCTGCGCCCACCGGAAAAACAGGATGGCACGCCGATCAACGAACTCTCGCTGATCGCCTTCCCCACCCGTGAATTGTTCGTCGAAAAGATCGAGGATTTCGACCTCATCATCTTCGACCGCTACCAGCATCGCGGCGTGCTGCCGATCCTCTATTACGATTACATCGCCCAATATGTCGAAAAGGGCGGCGCGCTTTTGATTGCTGCCGGGCCGGAACATGCCGGTCAGGATTCGATCGCCATGACGCCGCTCGCCTCCGTGCTGCCGGCGCAGCCGACCGGTCAGGTGCATCAGGCCGCTTTCTACCCGCGCCTTTCGGAAGCGGGCAAGAAGCACCCCGTCACCCGCGGGCTGGAAGGTTCGGGCAACGAGCCGCCGCAATGGGGCCGCTGGTTCCGCACCATCAGCGTCGACCCGCCGCAGGGCCAGACCGTGATGCTGGGCGACGGGCAGGACCCGCTTCTGGTTCTCAACCGTCAGGGCGAAGGCCGTGTCGCCATGCTGCTGTCCGATCAGGGCTGGCTGTGGGCGCGCGGTTTTGAAGGCGGCGGCCCGCATGTGGCGCTTTACCGCCGCATCGCCCACTGGCTGATGAAGGAACCCGAACTTGAAGAAGAAGCGCTGACGGCGCGCGCCAATGGCCGCACCCTGCAGATCACCCGCCAGACCATCGGCGACGATCCCGGTCAGGCCAGCGTGCGTTTCCCTTCCGGCAAGACCGAGAACATGGCCTTCACCAGCACGGAGCCCGGTCTTTACAGGATCGAACGCCGCATGGATGAAACCGGCCTGTTCGAGATCAAAAACGGCGATTTCACCACCCTCGTCCATGTCGGCGCGGTGGATGCGCCGGAATTCAAGGCGATGATCTCGACCACCGAAACGCTGAAACCGCTGGCCGACGCCACCAGAGGCAGCGTGCACCGCGTCGCCGACAATTCCGGCCGTATCGCGCTGCCCGATATATTGCCGGTGCGCGGAGATATCAGGGTTGCCGATGAGGATCGCATGCTGATACGCATGACCGACGAGACGGTGCTGAAAGGCGTCAACACCCTGCCGCTCTTTGCCGGTTTTGCCGGTTTTGCCGGGCTTGCCGCCCTGCTGCTCGCCTTCTCCGCGCTGTGGTGGCGTGAGGGCCGGTAAGGGCGTTTCCAGCGAAGAGCTTAAGGCGCTTCACGTCTCGGATTGGAAACGAGGAAACGGCCGCCGCCCGGCGGCCCGGGAAGATCAACATGAATTTCGTTTTGAGCGACGTCGCGGATGCGGAAGTCGAAAAGGCCATTCGCGATCCGCTGGTGGCCTATAATCTCGCCCGTTTCGGCGAAAGCGACAAACGCGAACTCAACATCACCATTCGCGATGACGACAATACCGTCACCGGCGGTCTGGTGGGATATACCGCTCGCGGCTGGCTTTACGTGCAGCTTCTTTTCGTGCCGGAAACCATGCGCGGTCAGGGCACAGGCCCGAAGCTGCTTGCCATGGCGGAGGCGGAAGCGAGAAAGCGCGGCTGCATGGGCGCCTATATCGACACGATGAACCCGGATGCCCTGAGAACCTACGAACGCTACGGTTTCACGAAGATTGGCTCGCTTGCGCCGCTTTCCACGGGCCAGACGATCACATGGCTGGAGAAACGCTTCTAGCAGGCTGTTGAAAATCGTCGACGATCACGCACGTCGTTACCCCCCTCTGTCCTGCCGGACATCTCCCCCTCAAGGGGGGAGATTGTTCCGTGGCGATGTCTCGCACCTTTCGACGGTGGAGAATGAAGCGGCGAGAAAGCCTCTTGCCGATCTCCCCCCTTGAGGGGGAGATGTCCGGCAGGACAGAGGGGGGTAACGACACCCAGCGCCGTCGATGATTTCAACTGTCGTGTACTGTGGAAGCAGATTAAATGCGACGCGCTTTATCTCTTTGTTTTTATGCATATCTACCAAAACCACTGCACAGTTTTGGGAGACATGCTTTAGGCGGCGATCCCCGATACCCCACCGTCGACCGTTCGGCCCATGGCCTCGCGGATTTGCTGGCGAAGCCACACGGCTCCGGCATCCGCATCTGTCTGTAGTGTCCAGACCATGGCGACGGGCGGGAAACTCAGCGTCACCGGCACCGGGCTTATTTCAAGTCCCAGCATGGGCGCATAACGCAGCGCGATGCGTGAGGACACGGTCGCCAGCACCGCCGAGGATCGCGCCGTCGCCAGCACCGAGAGGAAATCCGGCGCGGCCGCAACGACGTCGATTTCCAAGCCGCTCAGTTCCAGCGCATCCTTGATGCAGCCATGCAGACTGTCCGTCTGCGATATGACCGCATGTTTGGCCTCCATATAGGCGTCCAGCCCGACGGGATTGGGCAGATCGAGCAAGGCCGGGTTGAAACAGCAAAGCACGCTGGAGGAATAAAGCGGCTCGCAATGGTGGCGCTGCTCCTTCGAATAGGTGCATCCGACAGCCATGTCGATCACGCCCGTATCGAGCATCGCGGTAATTTCCTGCTCCTGCCCGCTGCGGGCGAGGATGCGGATGCCGGGTGCGATCTCCCGCAGCCGCGCCGTCAGATCCGGCAAAAGCAACAGCTCCACCTCGCTCGACATGCCCAGCCGGAATGTGCGGCGCTCGGTGGCCGGATCGAACACATCCGCCGTCATCACCGCCGCCTGCGCCTGCCTGAGCGCCTGCCGCACCGGGCCGGCCAGATTAAGCGCCCGCGCCGTCGGCTTCATCTCCTGCCCCACGCGGATGAAAAGCTCATCCTGAAACAGGGTGCGCAGGGTGGAGAGATTATGGCTCATGGCCGGTTGCTGGATTTTCAGCCGCCGCGCGGCGCGCGTAACGTTCATCTCCTCCATCATCGCATCGAAAGCGATGAGAAGATTGAGGTCGAAGGAGCGGAGATTGAAATGATCGATAGTTTGCATAAGTCACATCGATTTGATTGCTGGCCTGCCTACACTTAGCTGGAGTGCGGAAAGTTTCAAGACATTCCCTCAACCCAGGAGCTCCCAATGCCGTCCCGTCGCTCACTTCTCAAAAGCGCCGCCAGCGCCATCTTCGCCGCCCCTTTCGTTGCCCCCACCGTCGCATTCGCCAAGGCGCCGTTTGCCGCCACGCAGGCACCCGGCTTTTACCGGTTGACGGTCGGCAAGGTGGAAGTCACCGCCCTTTCGGACGGCGTCATCGCGCTGCCGCTTGCCAAGATTTACACCAACACCACGCCGGAACATGCGGCGAAAGTCTTGCAGGACGCCTTCCTGCCGGAAGAGACGCCCACCTCGGTCAACGCCTTTCTCGTCAACACCGGCGACAGGCTGGTGCTGATCGACGCCGGCACCGGCGCTTATCTCGGCCCATCCCTCGGCAGGCTCGTCACCAATATCGAGGCCTCCGGTTATAAAACCGCGGATATAGATGACGTTATCCTCACCCATATCCATACCGACCACTCCGGCGGGCTTTCAGCCAATGGCAAACGCGTCTTTGCCAATGCGACCCTGCACGTCAACGAGCGTGAAGCCGCTTTCTGGCTCGATGCGGCAAAGGCCAAGGCGGCCCCTGAAGCGCTGAAGAAGGGTTATGCCGAAGCGAAGGAAAGCATCCAGCCCTATATCGATGCCGGCAAGTTCGAGACATTCGGCGACAATGCCGCGCCGGTTTCCGGCCTTGGCTCTATTCTTTACGCCGGCCACACGCCCGGCCACAGCGCTGTCGTTCTCGAAAGCGACGGCCAGAAAATTGTTTTCTGGGGCGATATCACCCATGGCGATATCCTCCAGTTCGATGAGCCTGACGTGGCCATCGAATTCGACGTCGACCAGAAGGCCGCCGTTGTCGCGCGCGATCTGGCATTCCGGCAGGCGGTAGAGGGCAAATATCTGGTGGCCGGCGCGCATATCGCCTTCCCCGGCATCGGCCATGTGCGCACCGACAGCACCAATTACGATTGGTTGCCGGTCAACTACACGGCGCTGTAGGGTGGTAAATAGCATGGCCTGATCCTCAAAGGGTCAGGCCATTGCGCGGGAAGGGCGCGTCAGGTCAGCGCCACCTGCCGCGTTTCCGCATTGATCATCGTCGCCGCAATCGCGGCAAGCACCAGCAGACCGGCGAAAATGCCGATTGCGACGCCAAAACCCTGCGCTATGGCATAACCGAGCAGCGACGGCGCCAGCAGGCCGCCGAGCCTTGCCATGGCGCCTGCGGCCCCCATGCCGGTCGCCCGCGATTCCGTCGGGTAAAGCTCCGGCGTATAGGCATAAAGCGCACCCCAGGTGCCGAGCAGCGCAAAACTCATGATAAGAAGCGAGGCGGCGATCATCGCGCCCGCCGAAGCCAACGTGAAGAGCAGGCAACCGAGCGCGGAGAGCAGGCAGAAACCGATCAGCGTCGGCTTGCGGCCCCATTTTTCGACGCCATAGGCGGCAAGCGCATAACCGGGGATTTGCGCCAGCGCCACCAGCACCAGAAAACCATAACCGCGCACGAAACCGAACCCGTCTCCGGCCAGTTTCGCCGGCATCCACGTAAAGACGCCGTAATAAGAAACGGAAACAAGGAACCAGATGGCGAGGATCATGATGCTGCGCTGCCGGAGCGCCGGCGAAAATATCCCCTGCCCCTTGCCCACGTCAGGCTGGAAAAGCCCGGTCCCGGCATCGAGCGGCGCACGCCCATTCGTCACCAGCATGCGGTTGACGACGGCCTTGGCTTCCTCCAACCGCCCGCTGCGCAGCAGGTAAAGCGGCGATTCCGGCACCAGAAAGCGTAGGCCAAGGCCGAGAACCGCCGGAAATGCCGTCACGGCGAAAATATAACGCCAGGCATCGGCGACACCGGCAAGGCTGGCGCCCCAGGCAGCCAGTGCCACGATCAGCGTTCCGACAGCCCAGAAACCCTCGAGAAAAACCAGCCAGCGGCCGCGATTTTTGGCGGGCAGGAACTCGGCCATCATCGCATAATCCACCGGCAGCGTGCCGCCCACGGCGGCCCCGGTCAAAAAACGCAAAACAAGCAGGATGGTGAAATCGGGCGCGAACACCGAAAGCACGCCGAACAGCGCATCGCAGGCCACGGTGACGATCAGCACACGGCGACGCCCGTAACGATCCGCCAGCCGCCCGAAACCGGCAGCACCAAGCAACATGCCGAAAAAGAACGCCGTGCCGGTCTGCAGCGCCTGCGGCACCGTCAGCCCGAAGGTTGCGGCAATCGAGGCGGCGGTGAAGCCGACGGCGAGAACCTGCATGGCATCCGCGGCCCAGACGAGGCCGAATATGCCCATCAGCCGCCGCTGATAGGCGCCTGCGCCCGCGCGCTCCAGCGCATCGTTCATGGTGATAGCCGTCATGCCCCGCCCCTTTGCAGAAATCGACTTTGACTTGCTATCGTATAGGGGGAGGAAACGGAATTGAATTCTGTGGAAGGAGAGGCGTTGTTTCGAGACAGACCATCGGAAGAAGATTTTACCACATAAAAAGACGTGCACGGCAGTCTCGATGTTTGCCATAGCGCGCAACGCCCCTTCCGTCATGCCGGACTTGTGTGGACGTAT